>CAZWTI010000331.1:0-15364 GCA_964637065.1 uncultured Puniceicoccaceae bacterium | reverse complement strand
TCGAACTTTTTTCTGGTGTTCGGGCGTGGGTGGCGAATGAGATGTTGTAGAATCCATATTCATTAAAAGGTTTTTGGCGGGGTTTAACCTTTCTAGCGTAACGAAAGACCTCATTTGTCCAAGCGAAAAGGCTTTTCGTCTGGGTTTCTAGAATCCATAATGCCTTTTTCAACTTGCCGCTTGCGTATGCACGCGGATTATAATCAAAGCCTCAAACAAATTCCCAACCCCATACCCTTTTCGCCGTGTTCAAGCTAAGCAAAGAATCACAGATAACCTTTCTAGGACTTTTGTTCGTCCCCGCCATTTGGATTTTGTTCAATCACCTTGGTTATCTCGACTACCTCAAGACCAAGACACTTGATTGGCGCTTCAACTGGCCACGCGGAGAAATCTCTCACTTAAGTGGTTCTGAGGATAAAGTCAGTATCGACGAAAACACATCCATTCCCCGAGTTCCCAAGGTCACTTACGTCAACTTCGATGCCAAGACTTTGGAGATGCCGGGCGTTGGAGAACGCCCTTGGCCTCGTGGTTTCTTTCGTGACGTCGCGCAGGTTCTGATTGAACGGGGGAATGCAAGAGTCGTGGCATTCGACTTTTTGTTTTCTCCAAAGAGCGCTTCAAAAATGGTGCCGGACGAAAACGTCCACCGAAGTGATTGGGCGATCGGGCAACTCGTCGCTGCTTACCCTGATCGTGTGGTCCTCGGGGCTGGTTACACCGGCGTGCAGACGATGTTGATGAAGACTCCCGGCATCAGTGCGAACCCTCCACTCTTCAAGGATGGTTTCGACGAGGAACGTATCACCTCGGCAGGCAAGTATCCCTACCCGGAGGCACCTACTTATCCCATGCAGACCTTCAAGGACGGAGAATACATCGGTCGTATCGGATCGATCACTGTCATTCCTTATCGAAGCGTCGATAGCGTGCCGCGTTGGATTCCTCTTTGGTTTCCCGGAGGTGGAAAGTCTCAAGCCTATAATGTCCTTGGCGGGAAAAGGCAGAAGCTCGCTCTTGATTTACTCGAAGCCAACGCTGAAGAAATCAAGGGACTTGAAAAACAACTAACGTCATTGGTTTCTGCCAGTGAGACTGTGCAGGCAGAATTGGCAACCCTTGTTGGAACGCTTGCTTCCGAAACTAATAGGAAGAACGATTTACAGAAAAAAAGCGATGACCTTCAGGTGCGTTTGAACAAGGCCCTGCAAGGTTCGCCCAATGACATTGCTGGAGAAACCTCTGGCGATCCCGAGGAAGTGAAGAAGCTGAAGGCTCAAATCTCGGAACTGGACGTCGCGATCGGGAACTTCAAGAAAACTCTTGAGGCGAATCCTGCGTTAGCTGCGGTGGTGGGTCCCCAGTTGAAGACCCGCGAGACCGAGCGAGCGGAGTTGGCGGCCACGTTGGAGAAACTCGATGGAACCTTAAAGACCGAGCCGAAAAATAAAGCTCAGCTCGTTGTTGATCAAAAGCTTGTTGCGTCTTTAAGAGGAGAGATTGAGGAATCGGAGAAAACTATTGCCGATCTTGCGGAACGTTTGACCGGATTGGCTGAAAGTCTAGCCAAAGGTGAGGAAAAGCTCAAAGTGGCCAAGGACGAGGAGAATTTGATCGTGCAACGCATTGCTCGTTTGCGACCCAATGCCGGAGACACGGAGTTGCTTGAGACTCAAGAACGTCTTCGCCTCATCTATAAGCGTCCGGGAGGCGACGAAGGGAACGGAACCTTGGTGCAATCTTTCCCCAACGAGATGCCTTTGATACGGGACAAGCGTTTTTATACCTTGGGATTGGAAGCTTTGCTGGCCTACTATGGATTGGGAGACGAGGCGGTAACCATCACGGACGACAAGCAATTTCTCAAGATCGTGGGTCAAGATGGGCAGAATTTGGTTAGTGCTCCCCTGTCCGATGGCCAGTTTGTAGAGGTGAATTGGTTTTCCAAGTGGTCCGAGCGAATTTCCGAAGTTGTTATCTTGCGTGAGGCTCGCAAACTTTATGGCGACGAAAGGTTTGAAGAATATGTTGCCCTTTGCCCGGATATTATCAGGGGTTTTCTTTCTAGAGTGAAGGATCTTGAGGTTCCTGAAAAAGATGAGGAATTGCTTGATGTGATTGCTGATTTAGGTGTCGACCAGGCACACTTGAACGTGGCCGAGCAATTGTTGCAGGCTGCTAGGAGCGGGCTTAATGACAACGAGGTTCCCGCCTTCGAGGAATTGCGCCAACTAACGGTTGCCATCGAGTATTATTTCCTGCCCCCTTCTCTTGAATCGAGTTTGAACCCAATGTGCGGGATGAAAGACGTACTTGATTTCGATCGCTATCTAGATCAGCGAGAAATGGACTTGGAAAACATTGATGCCATGATCGGCAAGATAGAGGCTCAATTCATTCCAAAGATACAAGCTGTTCTCGAGAAGCAACCAAAGCATGAGGTAGCCCTCGCCAAGATGAAAGAGGTTCGTTCTGCATTGGAGTCCAATAAGACTGAGCGAGAAAAGGTTCTCAAGGAACTAGAGTTGCTTAATTCTTTCTTCGCCAAGTTCGATGATACGATTGTTTTTATTGGTCCCGAGGAGAAAACGTTTCAGGATTTGGCACCTACGCCCTTTGATTCTTCCGCAGTTCCAAAGGTGAGCGTGCACGGGAACCTCGTTAAGATGCTTACTAGTGGGCTGTACATTAAGCGTCTACCTGATTGGGTGGATCATGCCTCTACTGCGGGACTTTGTCTGCTCATGGCCTTTCTGGCCGTTTACAGTGGGCCCAAGTCCAGTTGGGTTCAAGCTGGTGGAGTCTGCCTGCAGGCAGGTTATGTGCTCATGGCCTTTTACGCATTCTCCAAAACCCAAGTTTTGTGGCCCGTTGCGACTCCGGCTTGTGCTGGCTTGAGCACGACTTTTGTTGGTCTAGGCGTTATGCTCGTGCTCGAGCAAAAGGCCAAGGGGCGCATCAAAGGCATGTTTGGTAGTTATGTTTCTTCCGACTTGGTCGATCAGATGGTGGATTCTGGTGAAGAACCACATCTGGGTGGTGAGGAAACCCAGATCACTGCCTACTTCAGCGACGTTCAGGCCTTTTCCAGTTTTTCGGAGTTACTTGGTCCTACGGGTTTGGTTGATCTCATGAACGAATACCTTACCGCCATGACGAATATCTTGCAGGAAGAGCGCGGTACGCTTGATAAGTATATAGGTGATGCAATCGTCGCGATGTATGGTGCCCCGATTCCCATGGACGACCATGCCTATCAATCCGTGAGGACTGCTTTGCTCATGCAGTCACGTCAGCTTGAATTGCGTGACAAATGGGCCAGTGAAGGAGACAAGTGGCCCGACATCGTTTCCCAGATGCAGACCCGCATAGGCTGCAATACTGGCACCGCCACAGTTGGCAACATGGGTGCTCTTGACCGCTTCAACTACACCATGATGGGCGACATGGTTAATTTAGCTGCCCGTTGTGAAAGTGGCGCAAAGGCCTACGGTGCCTACATCATGATTACTGAGGAAACAAAAGATGCCTCACTTGCCACTAAGGATGACATTGCCTTCCGTTACCTCGACAAAATTGTAGTGAAGGGCCGTACCCAACCTGTCGCCATGTATGAGCCCACTGGTTTCATGGCCGATCTCACGCAGGAAACCGAGGACTGTCTCGACTGCTTCGATCAAGGTATCGCGAAATATCTGGCCCAAGATTGGGATGGAGCACTGAAGATGTTCGAGAAAGCCAAGGAGTTGGAACCAAACAGGCCCGGAGTCACTCCCGGCGTTAAGGACAACCCGTCGATGATACTCATAGATCGCTGCCAAGTCATGAAGGACAACCCGCCTGGTGACGATTGGGACGGCGTTTATGTAATGACCACAAAATAGGCGTCTGTTTGACGCCTAGGTCGAGAATGCATACTTAACCAAAGTAAGCTGGCGCCTTTCCCGGTTTCCATTTGATGTTGCACCCCAAGCTTGGAGTGTGCGGTTCCGGGGCTAACTGTTTGTCGAGCACTGCGTCAAGGGCGGCTTGTAGATCGGAACCCGTGACGGGTTTGCCATTGCTTGGGCGGGCGTTATCGTACTGCCCTCGATAGGCAAGGCGTCTGTCACTGGCGAAGAGGAAGAAGTCGGGAGTGCATGCTGCCTTGTAGGCTTTGGCAACTTCCTGAGACTCGTCATAGAGATATGGGAAACGATAGCCTGCCTCTTTAGCTTCAATAGCCATTTTCTCGGGGCTGTCGTCTGGATAATTTTCGATGTCATTACTTGAAATGGCAAAGACCTGAACTCCATTGTCCATGGCCGCGTTGCTAAACTCGGCAAAATGGTCTCGCAACAACTTCACAAACGGACAGTGGTTGCAGACGAATGCGACGACATAGGCTCTCGCCTGGATGGAGGAGTCCAGTGAGACGATTTGACTATTCGTGACGTTTGGGAGTGAAAAGTCGGGTGCTTGGGTTTCCAACGCGAGCATAGTGGAAGCTGTGGCGACCATTAGAGATAAATACTGCCGATGAAATCTCGTGGGTTTCGGATTTTTTTTGCTAGTAGAAAGAATAAGAGCAAAAGTTATGGCGACTATGGGTGGGTAGCAAGGCTACCTTTCTTTTTATCGAAGTAGGCTTGTAGAATCTTTTGTGCCACAGGCACTGCGGTTCGACCACCTTGTATCTTGTCCTGAGGCACGACACCCTCGATTAGGACGGCAACTGCTACCTCGGGTTTCTCGAGTGGAGCGAAACCGATGAACCATGCTAGCGAAAGCTTCATGTTGTTGTTGCGCCATTCTCCCGTTCCGGTCTTGCCCGCCAGCTTGATCCCTTCAACCTTGCATCGTTTGGCAGTACCTTCGGTTGCAGATTTGGCCATGCCGTCGATTACTGCCCCGTAATGTACCGGGGAAATGCCGATCGGTTTAGCGTTGTGATCAACAGGCGGATGATCAGGGGAATGATATCGCAGGGTTGGTAGGGTGCGGGTTTTTCCTCGGGCCAAGGAAGCTGCAAAACAGGCCATTCGGAGAGGACTTTGTACTAATCCCCCTTGTCCAATGGAGACGTTGAAAGTATCCTCCAGCTTCCACCTCTCCCCGATGCGTTTCATTTTCCACTGTGGGTCAGGTACGATTGGACGATCTGGCAGAGGGGGCATCTCGATGTTTGGGGCTTCATGCATGTCGAATAATTTAGATTCCTCGATAAGGGCTTTGGGACTCGCTTTTTCACCTGCCCGAAAAAAGAAAATGTTGCAACTTTGAGCAATCGCGTCGACGAGCGTCATCTCACCATGTTGGCCTCCACTTTGGTGTACATGGCATTCCATGCCCTTGTAGATGCCGTCGCATCTGCCTGAGAATTCAGGGGTGATGGCTCCGTTTCGCAAGGCCGCAATCGCAGTTACCAGTTTGTAGGTAGAGGCAGGCGGGTATCCGGGGTTTAAAGCTCGCGGTAGAAGGGCCCCCCTGCGATTGACGTCCTGCCAGACAGAAGCGGGGATGTGGGGAGAGAATCCATTTAAATCATAATCAGGTTTACTTGCAATCGCGAGAATTTCACCCGTGTCTACTTTTAATAAGACGGCTGCTCCGGGAGTAAAGGGAGGCGTGGCGGGCACGAAACGGTCCGGTGTTCTTTGCCGTCGGTCAAGTACGCCTTTGGTATAGAGGGTCTGCAAGAGGCGTTCAACATCTTGCTTGGTCCCTTCAAAACCTGCCACAGTATAGGCTTCCGAAACGCCCAAGGGAAAGGGGGCGGCGTCCCGGAATGCTTGTAAGAGTAGCTCTGCCCCCTCTTCTTTTTCACCTGCGGTTTTCATTACTGATCTAGTGCGACTCAAGACTGCTTCATTCCAATCGGGATCGGGTAATGATCGATGGGCGGTCACGCGGTGGATCATGTTCTCGAGAGCTTGCTCGGCGGCGATTTGCAAATCGATGTCGAGGCTGAGCAGCAACGACTTGCCTTTTTCCGGTTGCTTCCCCAGCACAAGTTCGAATTTAGAACCGATGGGATCCACGCGCCAGATATCTCCACCATCCTTGCCGCGGAGATGGGCATCAAAAAATTTCTCAATGCCGGCTTTTCCTGATCGACCTTTGAGCTCAAATGTGGCCAAGCCCGCTCCCGGGATGGCGTTTAAGTTAGGTTCGTATCCGCTTCCAACGTAACCAAGTACATGAGCGGCGGCCGAGTCATATGGGTAATGACGAACGGCCTCAGTGACAATGTGGATCGGGGAATCCACGGGAATGCTTTCGATGAGAGTTGCGTATTCTTCAGGTTCGAGGTTCCCTGCCAATTTCATGGGAAGTACAAGACGCCTGTGATAGTGGCTTTTGAGTTTTCCCATAGACAGTTTCTCTTGCCTGCCACAGAGTCGATTGATTTGGCTCAAGTACTTTTTTACAACCGCATATCGAGCTTCCCACTCCAAACGAATTCCGTCGATGCGAACGGAATCTTTTTTGTTTAACTTTATTTTGCCCCGACCCGCTTTCGGAAAAGTTGACTCACACAGCCCCAAAAAATTGAGCTGGATGTCACCATTTGTCCCCTCAATCACTATCGTCGGCCGCAAGTTCTGGTTGCGGGATGAAAGATTTACCGACCATTGGCCCGATGATAATTGCTTTACCGAGATGCGTTTGCTCTGCCAATAGGCCTTAACCCTACCAGTGCCTGTTGTCTTGCCACGAATGGTGATGTTGCCCCCTTCAGGAAACCCAAAGGTAAATGCTTTTGCTATGGCTTGATCAATCCCCATGGGTGCGTCGGACAGAAGTTGTTGTTTCAGCTTTCGGGCATTGCGGATCAGTGTAATTTTCCTCAGGCCGATTTCTTCCCTTAGTGTCTCGAGGTTTATTACGGCGGAAAAGTGTGCCATGTTGCCGATCAGGAGTCTGCCCTCTCGGTCAAGAACCTCTCCTCTTGGCCCGGGTCGCAGGATGCGACGGTGGGCCTGCTGGTGCTCCCGTTCCTTGAATTCTTCCTTTTGTAGCAACTGGCGATATCCCAAAGTTGTCGCAAGTAGCAGAAGAAGAGTTCCGCATAATGCATAGAGCAGGCGTAGTCGCCGTGCTTGCGGAACATGTTTTTCGGCAATCATGGGGCGGCAGGTTGCTCAATCGAGTCCACGCCAGCATATAGTAGAAGTTTATCCTGAAAGGCAAGAAACCACATTCCTACGGGAAGTAGCAAGACCTGCGAAAGAATAGTATCGGTGGCAATTCGTCCAAGGGTCAGTGGGACTCCTTCAGGGGATTGGAAAACATTCCATGAAGAAAGGACTAAAAGAAGAAATAAGTTGCCGGCTTGTAGGTGAACGAGTGGTCGAAGTCCATGGATGGAACGCATACCCTCCCCAGACTCTCGGGCGAGGAGGTGGCAAAAGACCAACCCGAAAGCATGGAGCCCAAAGGGGGATGCGGTGGAGGCGTCTATAAGCAAACCAGTAAGGACGGCTACGGTAATTCCTCGGGAGTTATCCAGACGGGATGCACCAAAAAGAAAAAAGAGACCTGGGAGGTGAAAGTAAGCACCTAGTTGAGCCCAAAAATCGTTCCAGGAGACGAGCAGGAACAAAACTATCAAATTGCATCCAAATACAATGAGTGTGGAGCGATAAACCTGTCTCATGGCAGATTGGAAAAATCTGGCAAAGGAAGGAGGACAGTAACTTCTCGTAGTCTACCCAGGCGTTCGTCCATTGCTACTCTACCACTCTTAAAGAGGCCGTCTTCCGCACCTTCTAGTTGGCTTACCACACCAATCACGATGCCCTCCGGAAAAGTTTCTCCCAGTGGGGATGTGAGAAGGTTCATAGGTTTTTCTGGAGTAGGGGAGAGATCGTGCGGGACATTACGAACTATTCCGAATGGATTGCCGCCCGGTGGTATGCCTCCTCCCTGGAAGGTGACTGGTCGCTCGTCCCCCTCAAAATGAGCTGCTATACGAAAGTGAGGACTAGTCACGAGTCTCACCGTCGCCCAACGGGAACCGATTTCACTAATGCGTCCCGCCACGCCTCCGGCGAAAATCACGCCCAAGCCTTTTGCCAAATTTTTCGAATTCCCTTCGCGAAGCGTCACGGTTTGCCACCACCCTGAGAGGTCTCGTCGACTTACTCGGGCAGTGACGGAGTTAAATCTTGGAGCGGACCGCAGGGAGAGGGCTGTTTCCAAGCGTTTAATTTCTCTTCGCAATTCTTCAACTTTGAAATGTGAAGGGAGGGCGTCATTGGTGGCCCTCCTCCGGGCAGCTTCGCGTCCCTTCTCGATTAGGGTTCGCTTGGAGTCGGAGAGGTGACCCCAATATTCAGAGATGTCTTGTGCTCGCGAAGCTACCTCCCACGCAGGTGCCTGAAATTCACGAAAACCTGATTTCGTGATTATTTTCCAACTTGCGGGGATCAACCACCAAACAATAAGGAAACCCGCCAGAATGAGGAATGGTTTCGCTCGCTCGGTGGTCTTGTCTTTGGCCAAGGCCGGATTCTTATTGGGTTACTAGCCTGTCAACTTGCTCGCGGCTGAGAGAACCGAGCAGGTCGAGGAATTTACCTGTGCCATGAGCCACGGAGCAGAGGGGGTCTTTCGCCTGCAGGACAGCAAGCCCCGTAGCGTCACTAATGACTTGGTCTAGACCGCGAATGAGTGCGCCCCCCCCTGCTAGGACTATGCCGCGGTCGATCAAGTCGGCAGAGTGTTCCGGTTGACAGCGGTCAAGAGCATTTTTAACCAGTTCCTGAATTTGACTTATGACGTCCTTGAGAGCTTCTTCCCTGATTTCTTGTGATGTAATGTGGATGGTCTTGGGTAATCCTGCGGTGGAGTCGCGACCCCTGACATCCATGCTGAGTTCGCCACTTTCAATTGGGGCGGCGGAGCCGATGCTGACCTTGATTTCCTCAGCCGTTCGTTCACCAATCAGTAGTCCGTAAGCTCTTTTCATGTAGGCAATGATTGCCTCGTCCATTTCGTCCCCGCCTACTCTAATACTACGTTGGTAGGAAATGCCGGATATGGAGATGATCGCCACTTCTGTGGTTCCTCCGCCTATGTCGACAATCATGTTAGCGTATTCATCGTGGATGGGAAGACCGGCCCCGATTGCTGCGGCCATGGGTTCACCCAACAGTAACACCTCTCTGGCACCCGCCCTGATCGCGGAATCCTTAACTGCTCTTTTTTCAACAGCGGTGATGCCCGAGGGCACGGCAACCACAACCCTTGGCGGTACAAGCTTTCTTTTGTCCACCTTTTCGATGAAGTATCGAAGCATAGCTTCGGAAATTTCGAAGTCGGCTATGACTCCGTCCTTCATCGGGCGAAGAGCCTCGATAGTTCCCGGAGTTCTACCCAGCATGCGTTTGGCATCCGCTCCGACAGCACAAACTTTTTTGCTGGTCTTGTATCTGGCCACAACGCTGGGTTCACGCAAAACAATTCCCTTGTCCTTGACGAAGACAAGGGTGTTTGCCGTTCCAAGATCTATGCCGATGTCGTTGGAAAGAAAGCCGAACAAGTTCCCGAGCATGTGGTCGTTTTGTGAATGTTTTCCAAATGGTTTGGCCCGGTTCCCCTGTGCCTGTCAAAGGTAAAGGTAACCAAGGTATCATTTTGACGATCTTTTGGGCAAAAACGTTCAGCAGTAGACAAGTCTTCCTTTGGTAAATTCAAACTGGAGGGCCTGTGTCGTTGTACTCTTTGGACTTGATTCTCAGTTTTCGATTTTGTTTGTGCCGACTCTTGCCGCCTTTGTAGCCAACATGCATAGAGCAATGCCCGCTGCCGCAAGAAAAAGTGAGTAATATTGGCCTCTTGACATCCCCAAGATGAGAGATGCATCGGGTTCCCGGTAGAACTCGTCAACAATTCGAACTATTGAATAAAGAATGAGAAATTCTCCAGTCAATCTACCTGGTACGCTGCTTGTGATATCTGTTTTCCAGAAGCGCCACTGCACGAAGACGAAGGTGAGCAACCCTTCTAGGGCAGCAGCATAGATTTGGGAAGGATGCCGGGCGATGCCCTCAGCAAAATTTGGAGCGTTCGGGAACAGTACGCCCCAAGAAACATCGGTCACTCGGCCCCAGAGCTCACCGTTCACAAAATTTGCCAATCGCCCGAAGAATAGTCCTGGCGGCACGATACTTACGATTACGTCACCAATGGGGTAGGGAGATTGTTTTGACGTTCGAGCATACCAAAGCGTGGCAATGCAAACTCCAAGGAAACCGCCGTGACTCGCCATCCCGCCTTCCCAAACACGCAACAGCATTAAAGGATCTGTAGTGAACTTCTCCCAATTGTATAGCAAAACGTGGCCTACGCGTCCGCCTAGCAGAACGCCTATGACTTGGAAGGTGAGCAAGTTGAGAATTTGCTCGGAATCGTAGGGGCTGCGCTCTTTCTTCCAATAGAGGTGAAGAAGTAGCCCCGCTGCTAGAAATCCACAGAGATAAGATACTCCGTACCAACGGATTCCACCCGGGCCCCAATCCTTATACGCTTCAGGAAACTCGAAGAGGAAAGGGCTCAGGTCGTGAACCCAATGCTTTGTCTCTGCGACCATTAGTTTTCTCTCGGGTTGGGTTCAGGGAGTATGGAATCCGAAAGCTCACTGTTTTCTTTTGCCTGATGTTTGCGACGCGCTAGTTCCCGCATGTCGACCGCCATATCGTCGTGCTCAAAGATTTCTTGACCGAGGATGCTTTCAATTATGTCCTCCATCGCGAGGACGCCTACGGTGGAGCCAAATTCATCGGCTACCAGCGCGATCTGGCTGTGTTCGGTCAAGAGGAGCCTCAAAGCCTTGTCTACTGTGGCATTCTCTGGAATGAAGACAGTTGCTTTGGCTAGGCTCTTCACTGTTGATTGAGGAATCCCTCCAGCCGCAGCTTGTAGCAAGTCGCGGCGTCGAACGATTCCAGTAACAGAATCGATGGTATCGGCATATATGGGAATTCGAGCGAAAGGTACGTTTGGATGCTTTGTGAATACCTCTGCAACAGTCATATTCTCCTCTAGGGCGGTGACCACGGTGCGAGGGGTCATGATGTCTCGGACGTGAACATCGTCGAGACGAAGGGCATTTGCCACGAGGTTGCTTTCGTCACTGGAAAGACTGCCCTCCTTGGCTCCCTTGCGAGCGAGAAGGATAATTTCCTCCTCCTCATTGATTTCGTTCTCGGGCTTTTTCGGCACTACCACCTTAACCGCAACTTTGCAGACCTTGGAGATTGGCGTCATAATGAAGCGAACCACGGCAAGGGGGTAAACCAAGTTGGCTTGAAGACCGGAGCGGTAGTAGACCGCTGCATTTTTTGGAATAATTTCTGCAAAGAACAGGATTCCCAAGGTCATGCCGCAGGCGAAGATGAACAACCTGCTTTCTCCTCCCCCGAAAGCCTTCTCGGCTAGTCCGCCCACAAGAGTTGCTCCAAGAGTGTTGGCTATTGTGTTTAAGCTGAGTATGGAGGAAGATGTCTCTTCAATTTCTGAACGAAACTTTTCGAGCAGTAGACCCTTTTGAGAGGATCTTTTCTTGAGTGCTTCGATCTCTGCTGGAGTTACGCTCAAAACCATTGCCTCCAGCATGGAGCAAAGTGCAGATATTCCGATCGTCAAACTGACCGCGATAATTAACTCCGGAGGTAAATTCATTCCAGAGAAAGTGACCTTCTACTCGGAGGTTCCCCTGTCTCGCCTGAACTATGCTCGTCCTCGCTCGAGTCCATTCAACTTGGGCAAGGGAATAGTAAGAGGGGGGTAATGAATCGCTTTGGCAACGGGTTGGGGTTGCGTTTTCCCATTCGTCTTCTCATTGAAACTATTATCAAATAAAAAACCACCGTTTGAATACGAATGCAAGGAATTGTTGTGAAATCCAACGAAGTGACTGAGCCGAAAACACTTGCCCTTAATACTTTTCACGAATCCTTGGGGGCCAAATTCATCTCCTTCGCCGGATGGAGCATGCCGGTGGCCTATGGTAGTTCAGTGGAAGAGCATCTCACCTGTCGTCGCCAAGCCGCCGTGTTCGATGTCTCTCACATGGGTGAGATCGAGATAAAGGGCAAAGCCGCCGGCAGTTTTCTCGACTATGCCTTGACCAACATCATTTCTTCCGCTGACCTCGGACAAGCAGTCTATTCGCCGATGTGTGCCGAGGATGGTGGAGTCATCGATGATCTCATCGTTTGCAAGCGGGGTGAGGAAAATTACCTTCTATGTGTCAACGCCGCGAATGTGGAAGCCGACTTCATCCACTTGCGTGTACTTTCCTCTGGATATTCTTGTGAGGTAAACGATGTTTCCGCTCACTTCGGTCAGTTGGCAGTTCAGGGACCTGAGGCTTCCGCGATTGTCGCTGATGTCGCGTCATGTGATTTCTCCTCCATTAACAAGATGCGTTTTGTCGAGTGTGACGTTTTCGGTTCTCCCGTGCTTCTTGCCCGAAGTGGTTACACAGGAGATGATGGTTTTGAGATTTACTGTCGCTTGGACGTCTTGCAAGACTGGGCAAAAGCTTTGAATCAGGCAGGAGCATCCCGAGGTCTCTGCTGGGCGGGTCTGGCTGCTCGTGATGGTTTGCGTCTTGAAGCTGGTTTGCCTCTTCACGGGCACGAACTTTCCAATGACATCACACCCATTCAAGCCGGGTTGAGCTGGTCGGTCTCTTGGGCAAAACCTGAAGGGTTCGTGGGTCGTGCCGCTTTGTTGAAAGAAAAGCAGCAAGGGCCTGTTGGTCGCATCGGACACTATGTTGCCGATGATCGCCGCATTCCTCGTGAGGGTGCTGCAGTTGCCTTTGCCGGCGACAAAGTCGGTCATGTCACTTCCGGCGGTTATTCTCCCTTGACGGAGAAACCGATTGGATCAGCATGGATTAGAGCCGATGCTTGGGCCAATCGACCTAAGGCAGGTTGGACAGCAGAGGTCCGAGGCCATCCTGTTTCAATCACTTTCGGCAAAGCGGCTCTGCGGCGTCGATAGTGATTACGGAATTAGGGTTTTGTTGGCCTCACTTGCTTACGCGAAAGCCTTTTACCACTATGTCTACGCCTCCGAAATTCTTTAGTCCCAGATTGCCCACTAGCACTTGTTCCACCCTTAGTCGGAGGGCTTTGCGGGTTTCCTTGATCTTGCAGTCGGAATCCACTTGCAGCCGAATGTTTAGCCGGAGTTTTCCCTGCTTGCTTATGATTCTGGTAGAGGGGGAATAAACACTTTCAAGATTTTCACAGGACTTTCTTACGAGTTCTTGGAGTGCATTGGGAGTAATCTGCACGTCGCCCTCGGTATCGGAAAAAGCGGGAATGAGTTCACGCCGAAACTTCCTTTTTAGGTAGAGAAGGAAGATTAAGATAAAAAGGAATGCGGCGGATCCGAGGTAGACTGGTTCGCGTATGGCTTCCGAAAAAGTAAGTTCCCATATCTGCCAATTGAGAGACGCTTCGGAAGTTGAGGGCATCTTGTTTGAATGGCGAGGATTCGGAAACGATTAACCTGCCGATTGTTCCTCTATGTAGTCTGAGACATCTTCTTTCTCTGGGGTGTCCATCTTAATGTCGTCGATGATAACGTCGATTCGTGTGGCGGGATTCCCAGTCATGGCGAGAATCTGATCCCGAATGGCTTCTTGAATCGCGAAACCAGTTTTGGCGAGGTCCACGCCGAATTCCAAGACTACTCGGACTTCGATTTCATAACCCCCGCCCTGACTCTCTGCCACTTTCACGCCACGTTCGGATTCCTTTTTCGAGAAAAAATCGGTTATGCCTTCCACTACACCACCACCACCCACGTTGACAACTCCCGGCAAGGACTTCGTGGCTAAGCGCACTATTCCAGCGATAACGCTGTGGTTTATGCGGATATCCCCAAGATCATTCGACTCCTCAGAGAGTGTAGGAATCGAAAAATCTTCCGAAGGCTCTTGTTTCTTTTTTGTGGCCATGACTTGTTTTACTTTGAATTAAATAACTCCTTTTGAGTCCGATTCAAGAATTCTTCCATGAAGGCGGTTGTGGCTTTGCCTTGTCGGAAGGTGGCATCGCCCACGATGGCCTTGCACAAATCAACGTTAGTGTGGATTCCTTCAATGAGATACTCGCCCAGAGCCCTGTACATGCGGTCGATGGCTATTTTGCGGGTGCGACCATAAGTCATCAGCTTGCCTATCATGCTGTCGTAGTGTGGGGAAACATGATAGCCGCCGTAGACATGAGAGTCTACCCGCACCCCGTGACCACCTGGTGGATAATAAAGCTTGATTTCGCCAGGTGATGGAGTGAAGTCGGTTGCTGGGTTCTCCGCACAGATACGACATTCTATCGCATGTTTAGAAAGGGTGACGTCTTTTTGATCAAAAGCCAGCCGTTTGCCACTTGCGATTTGGATTTGCTCCTTGATGAGGTCGATGTCCGTAGCCTCTTCGGTCACCCCGTGTTCTACCTGAATACGCGTATTCATTTCAATGAAGTAGAAGTTGCCCTTGAGATCGACAAGAAATTCGATTGTTCCGGCATTTTCGTATTCCACGGATTGGGCGGCGTTCACGGCTGCCTTGCCCATGCGATTACGTAGCGTCTTGTCGAGGAAGGGGGAAGGGGCTTCCTCGATAACCTTTTGATGTCTTCGTTGTACGGAACAGTCACGTTCTCCGAGGTGTAGGGTTTTGCCGTGTTTGTCGGCTAAAATCTGAAACTCAATGTGCCGCGGGTTTTCAAGGTATTTCTCGAGATAGAGTGTCCCGTCGCCGAAGGCTTTTTCAGCCTCCATCTTGGCTGTGTTGAATTCCTTAGAGAACGAGACTGCGTTGTGGGCAATGCGCATGCCCCGTCCACCGCCTCCGCTTACTGCCTTGATGATGACGGGAAATCCTATTTTTTTCGCTACCTTAAGTGCTATGCTTTCGTTTTCGAGTGGACCGTCGCTCCCGGGGATGATCGGGACGCCAGCTTTGGCGACAGTTTCACGCCCGATAGCCTTATCTCCCATCTTTTGGATGGTTTCGGAACGCGGACCGATGAAGATTATGTTGCAGGCTTCACACTGTTCGGCGAAGTCTGCATTCTCCGAGAGGAAACCGTAACCAGGGTGAATGGCGTCTACGTCTGCTATTTCCGCGGCGCTGATGATTCGGTCTGCCCGCAGATAGCTTTCTGCACTTGGGGCGGGACCAATGCAAATCGCCTCATCTGCCAATTGTACGTGCAGTGATTGTTCGTCTACCTCGGAATAGACGGCGAGCGTGCTGATCCCTAGTTCTCGGCAAGCTCTCGCGATGCGCAGAGCAATTTCTCCGCGGTTGGCGATGAGAATCTTGCTGATCATCAGGGTGTGATTCCGATCA
>CAZWTI010000330.1:0-2575 GCA_964637065.1 uncultured Puniceicoccaceae bacterium | reverse complement strand
TTTCCCATCCGACCTATCCGACCGCTTACTAGCGTGGTCGGATCCCTGACATCGTTGTAAATACAGGGGTTTCCGCCCTTTCCGACCTTTCCGACCCGAATGAGCTCTCTATGAACGAAAAGTTTCAATTTGACCACGTCCAGTGCTCCTGGATTGATGGGAAGGGTCCTGAGGTGAAGAGTTTCCAGGAGCTGGCATCCTCGTTGCCGTTGTGCGTTTGCGACCTGGAAACCACCGGACTGGATCCCTTGGAGAATAAAATTTCGGTGATCGGCATAGGTTTCCAATCACCTACAGGCACTTTCTCGGCCTTCCTTTTCGACCAATTGGTACAGGATTGGACTTCCCTCCTCAGGCCCCTGTTTGAGAACCCTCTGATCTTCAAGGTCTTCCATAACGCCAAATTCGATTGGAAGTGCCTCTTCCATCATATGGGTGTGGATGCTTTCCCGCTCCTCGATACCATCCAGGCAGCGCAAATCCTCAACAACGGTAAGGCTGCTGCCGCGGGTTATTACAGTTTAGGTGGCCTCAGTGAACACTATCTAGGCCTGACCCTGGATAAGGATCCAGCCTTGCGCACCAGTTTTACCGGGGGCCCCTATAGTGAAAGACAGATTCGGTATGCATTAATGGATCTTGTGGCAACTGCCCGATTGTGGAACCGGCTTTGTGATGAGATGGATCCGGCTCTTCAGAAAATCGCTGCACTTGAGGGCAAGGTCATTGCTCCAACAGGGGCTATAGAACTCAATGGTTTCAGGATTGATCGTGAAAAAACACAACAGCTCTCAATCCACATTGAAGATCAACTCCGCCAAGCCCATGCTTGTATGCCTGTAATCGGGGGAATAGGTTCCACTGCAGATTTGAAACCTCCGGATTCCGAATTTGCTGCTGGTGCACGACTCAACCCCAACAGCCCCAAGCAGATCAAGGATTATGCCCATAATCGTTGGAAAATCGCCCTTAAAGGGACAAATGAAAAGACACTCCTTAGTTGCAGACATCCTGAAGCGAAAGTTCTTTTTGAGCAGATCCTCCGATGCCGAAAACTACTCAAGCAGAAGAGCACCTACCTGAGTCGTTTCCAATCCCTTGATCAAGACGGAAGGCTGCGGGGAACATTTAACGCTCTTGGCGCTGTCAGCGGTCGTTTCAGCTGCAGCAAGCCAAACCTCCAGAACATCCCCAAGACTCAAGAGTATCGCTGTCTTTTTGTTCCTGATGAAGGAATGCAAATGATTATTTGTGACTACTCCCAGATTGAACTTCGTGTTGCTGCGGAGCTTTCGGAGGATGAAAAAATGATAGAGGCCTTCCAATCTGGAGAAGACCTGCATGCCCTGACCGCCAGCAGGATGTTTGAAAAGCCGGTTGCTGAGATCACTCGTGAAGAGAGGCAAAGGGCCAAAGCTGTCAATTTTGGCCTGATTTACAACATGACACCCCAAGGTCTCGTGGAGAAAGGGGCGAGTGGTGATTTAAAACAGGCAACTGAATTCGTGGAGGCCTTCTTCACGCTCTACAGTGCCTTTAAGCTTTTTCATAACAATCTGCTTATTCCTGCGCTCAAGGAGATCAGGAAGGGAGACGTTGATTTCCGCACACCAAGATCCGGAAGAAGACGCTGGTTGTGTAAAAAAGATCTGTATTGGCCTGGTGGAGGGGTACGGCCTAATGTGGTCTACAACAACCCGGTCCAGGGTTTAGCAGGGGATGGGCTCAAACAAGCACTTGTCATACTCTGGCCTGTCTTGAAACCGACTGGGGCAAAACTCCTTGCAGTGGTGCATGATGAGATTGTGTTAGAAGCTCCCCGGCGTGAGGCCCAGGAAGTTTGCCGGATTGTTAAAACCGCTATGGTGGAAGGAATGCAAGTTTATCTGAAAAAGGTACCTGTTTGTGTGGATGCCTCCATTGGAGAGAGCTGGGCTGAGAAAGCTTGAGTGTAAAAAAAATTGGGGGTCGAAGATCACCCCGGATGTAATGCTAGGCAGCAGCATGGGCTTCAATCACAATTTAGGTGAGGCCAGTACACAAATGCTGAAGGAGCAGCCCAAAGCATCACTAAAATGGCTGTACATCCTGAAGGACAGATTCATGTTGCCGAGGTGGAAAAGTACTTCGGACATCTGAGATAGGCCTGGGTGGAAACCCACCACCTAACGTGCAGGAAAGCTCACCTAGGCACAGCTCCTTCTATACATAAATGACCGGGAACTGCTTGAGATGCAAAAGCGTTTCGTTGCTGGTGCAGGACTCCCTATGTGTCATGGTGAGAAACGGGCATTTTGTGCAGGATGCTAATCATGCCCTGGTTGAGGCTATGAAAATGTGGGCGGATCCGATGCCACCCGGCATTTCATGACAGTACACATTCCAATTAGTGATTTGGCTGACATTTGACTGCAAAATCCCATCCCACAATTCCTACTGGGTGGACGAGGAACATCTCACGGAGACCACAGTGGATTATGCTGTCAACAAGGATGAGCCATGGAAAATGCTGGAGGCTCGTATACCGGAATTCCTCACCTTGAGCGGTTTGGCGGAAGCCTGCTTCGAAAAGGTG
>CAZWTI010000329.1:0-3373 GCA_964637065.1 uncultured Puniceicoccaceae bacterium | reverse complement strand
CCTATCGCATTTTCAATATCGACATCTTCAAGGAAGCCGGCCCGCCGCACCGCTACACGCAGGAGATCCCCGCAGAGAGGCTGGACGATGCTGACGCCTACCGGCGGCACTTGTTCGCGCGAGACCACTACACCGACGATTGCTGGAAGGGTTAATGCGCCGATGGCGACCGGTCGTCCCTCAACCAGGCAGATTAGCCGGTACCGCACGCCTGTAGAGACGATCAAACCCATTAACCATTCGGCCCATAGCCTATGAACCGCACCCACAATCAAAACCATCAACCATTCGGCTCCCAGCCTATGAGCCGTACCCACAAAGGCGCACTATTGGGTACTCTGCTGTTGGCCGCAGCCTTGCGCCTATGGGGTTTTTCCACCGGACCGCTAGTGTGGCATCCCGACGAATTCCACTTCGCCTACTGGCCACTGCTGTTTTTTAGCGGCGACCTCAATCCGCATTTTTTCTCCTATCCTTCATTGCACTTTTACCTTCTTGCCCTCGTGTACGGCGGGCTCTTTCTCTGGCAATGGCTCATGGGTGCGGGCTGGTCGCTTGTGCACTGGGCGAGCTTCCATTTTTTCGCTGACCCGGATCCGCTGCTAGCGTCGGCGCGGCTGGTCTCGATCGCCTTCGCGGTGGGCACGGTGGGCTGGGCCGGCGTATTGGCCGCACGCGTCTACGGCCCACGCGCCGGCCCAGTGGCCGCGCTGCTGTTGGCCGCCTGTACGCTCCATGTTCGACAGAGCGGGCTCGCGGCGGTGGACGTACCGATGACGTTTTGGTTCGTCGGGTGCATCTGGGCAGCCGTACGGCTGTTGGACCGCGACGAGATCGTCGACTATGCGCTGAGCGGCGCGCTGGTCGGGCTTGCGGCCTCGACCAAATACCCGGGTGCGTTGGCCGGCGGAGCGATTGCCGCCGCCCACCTTTTCGCAGGGCGAAGCCTGTGGCAACGCCGACTGTGGCTGGCCGGGGCGGTCGCGTTGGGCGTTTTTGTACTCGGCTCCCCCTATGTGCTGTTGGACTTTGCATCGTTTAAGGTGAATTTCGCCTATGAATCCGAGCATTTGCAGCGCGGCCGCGGCGACCTCGGACTCGGCTGGTGGTACCATATCAAGGTGAGCCTGCGCTATGGTTTAGGTTGGGCGGGTCTGTTTTTGGGCGGTTGGGCGCTAGTTGGCGCGGTACGAGGCGGTAGACGGGCGGAGTGGGTGGTCGTGGCGGGTTTTCTGGCGTACTACCTGGCGATGGGCTCCGGACGATTGGTGTTTGTACGTTACGCCCTGCCCTTGATGGTGCTACAGACGGTACTCGTTTCGGGGGTCGTCGTCTCGCTGCACCGGTGGCGATGGAGATGGCTGCTGTTGGCACTGGCGCTGGCCGAACCGCTCTACGGCTCTATTCGCGTTGCGCAACTGCAGGCCAGCGAAGACACGAGACTACAGGCCCGGACATGGATCGAGCGACATGCGCCACCCGGAACTTCTTGCTGCAATTTTGGCGGTTGGGCTGGCGACGTGCCGTTGCGTACCTTTGCCGACCAATGGTGGCGTATCAAATACTACGAACGCAAATTCGGTAGAGAAACTCTCGACCGCTCACTCGATTTTCTCGCCGCCCAGGGCCTCTCCGCCCCCTACTATCGCTACGCCGTCATGGCCAATGGCGTCTACCAGTCCAACGGCGACTTGCAAGCGATAGAAGAAGAGCGGTGCGCCTACGTCATCGTCCACCGTCATCCCCTGTTCCCCGAAGGCGTGGACGACCGGTTCGCTGCGGCTCTTGCCCAGGTAGGCAAACGAGTCATCCGCTTCACGCCGCAAGGCCTGACGCGGAGCGAAGCCAGCTACGACCCCATCGACGCTTATTACCTGCCCATCGGCATCTTCGGACCATTGCAACAGACCGGCCCCGAGATAGAAATATGGCGGATTAATGAAAACCCGCCGCCCGTGCGCAGGTCCCAGACCGTAATGGAGACCTTCGCGAGGGGCTATGCGTTGGCGGCAGCGTTAGCGCTTTTCGAAGAGGTCCCGCAGAAAGCGTTGGACATCGCGGGCCATGCCCTACAGCTGGCACCGGGTATTATCGAGGCGCTCGATGTCCAAGCCCGGGCGCTGACTCGACTGGGACGGATCGACGAGGCAATCGACATCTACCTGCAAATCATCGAGCGTACTCCCGATCAACCTAGCGCCCACCACAACCTGGCCCGCCTCTACGTTTCGCTCGGCCAACACCAACAAGCCGTAGACTATTTTCGTCAAGCGCTTGCGCGTGACCCCGACGAACCCGACCTGCACAACAATATCGGCGTGTCACTGCGCGCCCTTGGTAACCACCAGCAGGCTATCCGCCACTGGCTGCGGACCGGCGAGTTGGAACCTGACAACGCCGACGCCCTCTTCAACCTCGGCACACTCTACTATACTACGGGACAGTACCCGCCGGCCGTGGCGACGTTCGAGCGACTGCTGACACTCGAGCCCGACCATCTCCGCGGACGCAGCAATCTGGCGGCAGCCTACAAATCATTAGGTGAGCACGAACGGGCGATCCACCACTGGCTGCAATTACTGACGGACGGGCACGAGACGGTGGAAACAACCCGCCGTGCCGACGCACTCTACAACATATGCGCAACACAGCACTACGCACTGAACGACCCCGCCGAAGCGGCCTCTTGCTGGGCACAGATGATCGCCCTAGTACCGGAGGAGTCCGCCGCCTATGTTCATCTAGCCAACGCCTACAGCCGTTTGGGCCGGGACGAATTGGCCCGGAACTGGTTCCGCAAAGTCCTAGAGCGCTTCCCCGACCACCCGCAGGCAAGCGAAATACGCCAGGCATTAGCTACAGCACCTTGACGCATTCGCGAGCGCGTAAGCTCTGGCATTTCCGAATTTCCACTTCCGCTCCTGGTCGAGCGTTTTCCCTTTTGCCAGTACCCGCCATAGGGTCGGTAGTGCACCGCTGGGCGTTTTCGGACAGCGACGGTTGTAAGACCGATTAGGATCATGGGGGGAACGCGGCTTCCTCCGATGTCGCGGGATCGGCCCGTGATCGCCACCCGAGCACTTCGCTAGTGCCCTCAACCCGCAGGCGACCCGCCCTGTGCCCAGAGCAGCCACTGCTCGGCTTCTCAGCGCAGAAACTCCGTCTTCTACCCCTTCACAAACCCCTCCGGCACCGCCCAGCCCTTCACCAGCGCCTCCTTCAACTGCCGCGCATGCTGGCAAACCCCGCGATACGAAAACCCCTAGCAAGAACAACTCACATCGCACCCCACCACCTCCAGCACGAAAAAAACCCCCGCCATCGACGCCCACACCACCCAGAACCCCGATCGTTCCCGCCCCGCAAGCACCCG
>CAZWTI010000328.1:0-4146 GCA_964637065.1 uncultured Puniceicoccaceae bacterium | reverse complement strand
GGTTCCATTTACGCCGGAGACCTGGAAACCACGCTTACTCTCGGGGGAGATGATCCAACCGTACAGTTTTTTTGGGGGGACGAGGATGCCGGACTGCAAACCGAGGTTAATGCTTCCGACAACACCCAATGGGACGCCGTCATAGATATAGGAAAACATGGAGTCGGGAAACTAAGCCTCCCGGTAACCGGCCTTGATGCCGGGAAGACATACTACTATCGACTGCGAGCCCAGAATGCGGCAGGAGAAGTTTGGTCACCGCAGGCCACAGCCTTCGATGCGGGATATTTCGATTTCATGGCCGGCTCAATCCCAAATCAGGAGTTGATCCTTTGGCTGGACGCTTCCGACGTGGATGGAGACCGGAACGCCTCAAACGAACCTTTCGGCGGCAACCTAAACATCTGGCGAGACAAATCCGGCAAAGGTCACCACGCCGGCAATGGCAATGGCCCCGAAGTGGTTCCGGGACGTTGGAACGGCAAGACCATCGCAAAATTCAATGGAATCGATCACTACCTGCGCATTGCGAACTCCGAACCTTTTAACTTTGGCGAGAAAGCCACCTTGTTTTTAGTGGCCAAGGGTGACGTCATCTCCAACTGGCGACCAATCATCTCCAAGCGAGGCGAAGACAGCTTGGGTTGGCAGTTTCGCAAACCCAACAACGACTTCGCCACCTTCACGGTTCGAGGAACCACGGGTACGGACGGGCCCTATGGCGGCACGAAAATCAACGGGGAAATCCACGTTTGGGGAGCACGCCGGGACGGTTTCAAGCGTACCCAATGGGCTGACGGCAGCCAAGAATTTGATCACGACGATCGTGATCCCGTGCCGGCGACTGACGACGACGTCGTTATCGGTGCCCGGGACCGAGACGGCATAGGATCCTTCACAGGCGTGGAAATCGGGGAAATTCTTTTCTTCCGCTCAGCCTTGAGCGACGACGAAGTGGCAATGGTCGACGGGTACCTCGCCCACAAATGGGGACTCGCCGATCAATTGGGCAGCGCTCATCCCTACGCAGCAAAGCCTCCCTCTTTCGAGAATCGTCCGGGAATTTTGGATAACGCCGAGCTCTCGATATTGAAGGATCAACCCATATCTCTCCAGATCGCCACTGACAGACCAGCCGATTCCTTCTCCGCCACAGGGTTGCCTCCGGGGCTTTCCATCGATCCCGTCACGGGAGTGCTGTCAGGCTCTCCAACCACCGAAGGAACATACGGCGTAACCATACAAGCCAGTAACGAAGCCGGTTCTCGGCCAAGCGTTCTTCCGTTGCACGTAAAAGATTACACACCTTGGGGTTACTCCTCCGAAATCACGTTTCCGGGATATGACGACAACGATACGCTCGTCGACTTTCCCGTTTACGTCGAGATCGGTGCGCACATTCCGGGTTTCTCATATGATCAATTTACCTCTGATGCAGGGTTCGACCTTCGTTTCGTAGGTCCCGACGGAGCCGAAGAGCTGAAATACGAACCCGTCAAATGGGACGGTTCAGACGCCTCCGCCTTTTGGGTGCGGGTGCCGGAGGTGAAGTCCGGAGCAACCACCATCAAGGCCATTTGGGGCAACCCGAACGCCACCTCCCAACCCGCTTACTGCAAGGATGGCTCCATCTGGGACCGTTACCACGCTGTCTGGCACATGGATGGCGACGAATCCGACGTCATCCGCGAATCCCGAGCCAGTCTGCATGGAACGCCGATGCAGTTCAACGCGAACCCGCGGGTGCCTGGCCTAATTGGAAAGGCGCTATCCTTCGACGGAACCAACGACTATGTGGATCTTCCTCTTGAAGCCCACCCGCCGGGCAATGCCAAGCAACTAACGATTTCCTTCTGGAGCTACGGTGGGGACCAGTTGCCCAAGAATACCTCTCTTATGGAGTCCGGCTCGGACCTAGGCAGGCACATCAACATCCACCATCCGTGGAGTAATGGCTATGTTTACTGGGATGCGGGAGTGGGAGGGTACGACCGAATTCAAAAGACCGACGTCGAGTTCCGCGGGAAGTGGGTGCACTGGGCGTTCCAAAAAGACAGCGAGATCGGGGGCATGTTCATTAACAAGAACGGGGAACTTTGGTTTTCCGGCTATGGCCGCACACGACCCTTTGGATCTCCTGTAACCACATTTAAGTTGGGTGGCAACAGGTACGCCGACGGAGCAGGCAACGACTCATATTGGCATGGTTGGTTGGACGAACTCCGTATTTCTACGAAACTCGCTCCACCCGCAGCCATTAAGGCGGCATACCTGCGCCAACGCCCTAATGCCAACTTCACGGCCCTTGCCGACGTGCTGGGGCCTCCAACCTTGATTCCGGGCCAAGTCGTGCGGGGATTTGCCAACGACGCCAACCGCGCCGTTTCGTACTTCCTCAAGACTTTCCCGGCAGCAAACGATTTCTCGATCGTCGGGTTGCCTCCGGGATTAAGCCTCAACGCAGCAACCGGGGAAATCAGCGGGATACCTGTACAGGGTAGTACGAACGACATTACGGTAACTGCAAATAACGCTCATGGTCATGATCAGAAAGTCGTGAAGATCGTCCTTATAAATGCCAACGAGTTCACCCACAGACTTCCCATGACTTTCGAGGGCTACGAGGGCAACGAAACCCTCGAGGACTTCCCGGTTCTTGCTCGCCTTACACCCGCAATACAAAATTTCACCCTCCGTAGCTTCAAGTCATCGATAGGCAACGATCTCCGATTCTTTGACGACAATGCCAATGAACTAACCTACGAAATCGATGAATGGAACAAGGACTCGGACGTACTCCTCGCTTGGTTGCGTATACCTGAATTGACCAAGGATCTGAACATCACTGCATATTGGGGTCACTCGACATATGCAGCCCAACCGCCGGCCTACGTTTTCGACGGATCCACCTGGTCCTCGGGTTACAAGGGCGTCTGGCACCTGCGGGGAATCAATCAAGCCGGTGTCCTAACGGACTCCACCCTCAATCGCAATCACGCCAAGGATCACGATGGACTGGATCGTCCCCAAAGCATCATCGGGACAGGCCGTACCATCGGCGATGGTTCGGATACGTTTCTCTCAGTGCCGTCAAGCTCCACGTTGGACGCTCTCCACGGTGGTGACTATACCTTTTCAACTTGGTTGCGACTGGAAGAGGACGTTCCCAACGACATCACCAATGCCTTCATCGCACGCGGTTGGGATACTTGGATTCCTTCCCTTGGCAACGACACCTACTTCAACGACGTAAACCAAGGATTGTTTGCCAACACCCAGTATTCCGGACAACGCATCTGGACCAGCGAGGACATTCACCTCGACAACGACAACGAGTTCATGAATGCGGGCATCGGCATCACCCACTTCGACTGGTACATGTCCTGTTTCATCTCGATCTTCGTCGTTCCCGAAACGGGCAACTACGGGTTTCGTATGCTCAGGAAGGATGATCGATCCGTCATGTGGATGGATCTCAACAAGAATAACCAGATCGAGGCAAACGAGAAGATGGGGGGCAACAACGACTTCACCAAAGAGCCCGTCCCCCTCGTCAAGGGGGACACTCACTTCATTGCCTTCGCTCACGGCGAAGGAGGCGGTGGTTCCAGAATCGAACCTTGGATCAAGACTCCCTCGTTGGACTGGGTAAAGATCAACCCGGCGGATCCGGACCAAAACGGCTGGTACAAGATTCCCATGGATGGATCGATTGCACCCGATCTCAGCGGAATGACGGTTTTTGCACACGGTCCGGGCAAAGGCTTCAAATTCGCCGACCAGGCAAAGCCATATCTCGAACATTCCCTTGATACCTTTTCCGTAAAAAGTGTTTCATCCGCTCCCGTACAGAAAAGGCAATGGCGCCACCTTACGGGAGTGGTCGATATGGGCAACGGTTCGGTGAGTATCTATCTGGACGGAAACCTCACGACACAAACTGCTTTTGCCCCGGGATCGACCGAGGCCGACATCACACCACAGGACTGGATAATAGGACAAGGTTTGGTCGAATCAGCCTTTGATGAGGTCCGACTCGCCGCCAAGACGCGTTCCCCCGCTTGGGCAAAAGCCGACTACGACAACCAGAAACCCGCGCAAGCCTTCCCGACTTATGGCAACGTCATCGGTCCCAACACCATAACG
>CAZWTI010000327.1:0-2919 GCA_964637065.1 uncultured Puniceicoccaceae bacterium | reverse complement strand
GCAAGCCTCTCTTGGTCAATTGCTGAGGGTTAAGGGGGTGGGCGACAAGGCGATGGCGAGCATTCGTTCGTGGAATGACAGGGATTGGCTGGAACGGGAGCGCCGCCCGCCGCAGGGTGCAACAAGTTGATTCGCGAGGGGCAACCCTGATAAGTTCTGCCGGGGACGTCGTGGAGGAACTAGCCACCGCCTTGGGCATCTTGCCCGTGAGTACGAATGCAGAGTATCCCGTTTCCCAAGAACCTCCTACTAGCCTTTCGTCCGAAGAAACCGCTGTTTACGGTGCACTTGCCGACGGAACCCTGCTGTAGTCGGACGGTATTGCCGAGGCAACGAAACTGCCCGTTCACGAGGTGGTGGCGAGCCTCACGCTTTTAGAGCTGAAGCGGCTGGTATCAAAGCATTCTGATGGCTCTTTCGAGGTCAGGTAGCAAGAGTTGTCAATTGTCGGCACTTCACTTTTGCATTGAGAGGTCTTGCGTGTTAACCTAGCAAAAAAACATGAAGGCGCTCACGTTGGTTGAATACAACAAGTTTGAATATGGAGACGTCCCGGAACCTGAACCCGGAGCCGGAGACGTTCTTGTGGAGGGCAAGGCATGCTGTATATGCGGCAGCGACGTTCACGGCATGGACGGCAGCACGGGACGTCGCAGACCTCCCGTCATTATGGGGCACGAGGCGTCCGGGGTGATTGCCGAGGTTGGGAAGGGCGTTGAAGTTTGGAAGCTCGGCGACCGCGTGACCTTCGATTCCACGACTTATTGCGGTGCCTGCCACTATTGTTCGCAAGGCATGGTGAATCTTTGTGAGGATCGACAAGTGATCGGTGTTTCCTGCGAAGATTATCGACGTCATGGAGCCTTTGCTGAGAAGGTGGTTATCCCCCATCTGGGTGTATGCTCCATTCCGGATGAAGTGAGTTTCGAACAGGCTGCGCTTGCCGAACCCGTGTCCATTGCTCTGCACGGCGTGAATCGTCTTACGGTCGAGGGTGGGGAGACTGCGGTGGTCGTGGGCACGGGCATGATCGGACTCTTTCTGGTGCAGGCTCTAAAGGCGGCAGGTTGCGACCGAGTCTTCGCCGTTGACCTAGCCGAGGACAAGCTTGCTCTTGCTAAGGAATTGGGAGCGGACGAAACCCTCGTTCCCGGCAAGGACGACGTCGTCTCCTTGATTCGTGAGGCTACCAAAGGGGAGGGCGCTGACCTTTCCGTGGAGGCTGTGGGCATTTCTGACACGGTGCGTCTCGCCATTGATGTCATTCGCAAGGGTGGTTCCACTTGTTTGGTGGGTAATTTATCGCCCGACGTGGATTTTCCACTACAGTCCGTCGTTACCCGAGAGATTTCCGTGTTCGGTTCCTGTGCCTCGGCCGGTGAGTACGAAGATGCGCTGAAGGCTGTCGCCGAGGGCAAGATCAGGGTCGACCCTATCATAAGCGCAGTCGCCGATCTCAAGGACGGAGCCTCGTGGTTCGGTAGGCTGCATGACAACAAGGAAGGTCTCCTGAAGGTAATTCTTAATCCTTAGGTTATAGGGGTGCAAACCGAAGAGTTGAATTAGTTTCCTGCTTGCAGAACGCGATTTTGAGTCTTGAGTGGTTACAACCCATTCTGACATCCCTCCCTCGTCATGAACTTCTTTGCCGCTGAAAGCTCTTCTTCAAACATTGATTTGTGGCCATTGTTCATACTCTTGCTGAGTGTGGTTTGGGTGGTGGTGGGTATCACGAAGTTGAGATTACATCCTTTCCTTACCTTGATGCTTGCGGCCGTTCTGGTCGGATTGATGACGGGTCCCTTGCCCGAGCTAACAACTGAGAACAAGGGTTTGTTCCACTCACGAGTAGCCTTGGAGGAAACGACGGAGGGCGTGACGAGTGACATGATCAAGGCCGTGAAGTGGTCGCTGCTAGGGTTTGGCAATACGGCGGCTGGCATCGGTTGGGTGGTCGCGCTGGCCGCCATAATCGGCACCTGCATGATGGGTAGCGGAGCCGCTGATCGCGTCGTGCGTTCCCTGATGGCTTTTTTTGGTGAGAAACGCGCAGGCGTTGTCCTCTTGCTTAGTGGTTTCTTGCTATCAATACCCGTCTTTTTCGACACGGTTTTCTTTCTCTTGATTCCCTTGGCCCGCGCCTTGGCTCTTAGGACTGGCAAGCACTATACTTTGTATGTCGTTGCAATGGCTGGCGCAGGAGCAATCACCCACTCGATGGTGCCTCCCACACCCGGTCCCCTGATGATTGCCGATGGCCTGAAGCTGGATCTGGGAGTGACCATGATGGCTGGATTGGTGGCTAGTATCTTGCCCGCCCTTTTGGTTCTCAAGATGGCGGCTTGGTTTGACAAGAAGTACAACATTCCCATGCGTGACACGCCCGGCGCATCGGAAAAGGAGTTAAGGAGAATTGTTGACAAGAAGGATGAGGATTTGCCGCCCTTGCTCCTTTCGTCCCTGCCTATCGCCTTTCCCGTTATCTTGATTTCCACGGTGTCCGTCCTCAAGCTCATGATGAAGACGGCTGAAGAGGGTAGCGCATTGGCTTCCGAAGGATATTTGGCTTTCTTCGAATACTTGTCGTTTTTCGGTTCCCCCAACGTCGCTATGACTGTGGCGGCTGGTGTGGCAATCTTTACCTTGGCGCGCCAAGTTATTCGCGAGACGGTGGGCAAGGATTTGGACCTCTCAAAGAAGTTGCAAGAAACCTTGGAGGGACCTTTGGGGACTGCAGGGGTGATTATTCTTATTACGGGTGCCGGTGGAGCCTTTGGCGGAATGATCAGGTTGGCCGGTGTGGGTGAAGTCATCGAGGGGTTGGCCAAGGAGTTCGACGTGTCTTACGTGTTGTTGGCCTGGGTGGCTACCGCAGTGGTCCGAATTGCCCAAGGTTCGGCCACGGTTTCCATGATAACT
>CAZWTI010000326.1:0-5368 GCA_964637065.1 uncultured Puniceicoccaceae bacterium | reverse complement strand
AATGGGGCATTACCATTTATCCAAATGGTTCCATTTGTCAAGTTTTTCATCCTTATTTTACACGAATTGGGGAGCGATAGTTACACTATTGGGTATGCTTATTTGGGTAGCTAGCCATTCAATTTGGATAATGTATGATGTCAAAACTTTGTGGGTATTTTATATAACTTTTATTTTATTTTTTAGCACAACTACATACTCTTTGGCGTTCGTCAGAATGAACTATCAGATATTAGGGTTGATTCTCTTGCCTTCATTCTTATATTACCTCCCCATTGGACAATTTCAAATATGTGCGTTGCTACTTTTTGCATTGTCGTACATAAGCCTTACTGTGACAGTTTTAATATGCCCGATAATATTGGCATATGCTATTAATTCAAGTGGGTATAATGCTGTCTATATTTTATTATCTATCTTGCCGATTTGCATTCAAAGAATATATTTTCTTTTGAGAAACGGTGTGTTAATGGAAGGTTTCGTAGGCATAGCAAAGCTAATTGGGGCAATAAGATACAAGGTAAAATATAAGCGTAGCATCGTTATATTGGGGAAGTGGAATGTTTATTATATTTCTCTTTATTCCCTCTCATTGATTCTATTGTACTTCAATTCAACAGATTTCTTATATTCTTTTATAGGTCTAGCATTATTTGTTATAAACCGAATTCTTATTAGGATAGCAGATGATCAATCCATCATTCTATTTATCGTTTCCTTAATAGCCTTCGATTGCCTAAAATCGGAACCATCTACTAGCAATTTATGCGCATTACTACTTGCTTTAAATCCTGGGCCTAGTTTGTTAGGCACTAGAGTTAGTAGACCGAGAAAAGGAGCTCTAAGAGTTTACACTCCATTTTTTCATCATAAAACTGAGGAGAGAATGAAGGTTTTTTTTGAGTCTGTTCCCAACTCATCAAGAATTATTTTTGCCTTTAACGACCCTAATGAATCATATGATAAATTGTTTGATGGATACAGAGTTTTAATTGAACTTCCTGTCT
Organism: uncultured Puniceicoccaceae bacterium; assembly: GCA_964637065.1. Taxonomy (GTDB): domain Bacteria; phylum Verrucomicrobiota; class Verrucomicrobiia; order Opitutales; family Seribacteraceae. Next base: position 4,361 of record CAZWTI010000326.1, on the reverse strand, counting down.
TTGTTTGCAGTCTACGTGAAATATTCTTATTTCCCACTTTCTATACTGTTGAAGAAGATCAAAAGTCAGAAATCGATAAACCAATTTGGGGAAAAACTCTTCCCAAATTAAAAAACAATATGCGTGCCCATGATTGTAGTTATGCTATATTTATCGCAAATAGTTTTTCTGATATCCCAGATGATATTATAAATGAATATTCTATTTTATCATCTTTCGATTGGTCGAAGGAGCTCCCTGATATTTATAATGATCCTTTCTGGAATCAAAATATCCAATTACCTATTTTCTATTTAATCAGTAAAAAATCATCATGAGGCAAAGCTCAAAGTCTGATGATTTCCTATCTACAAAATTAAGTGAAAAATCATATTTATAACAAAGTCGATAAAGCAAGACGACTTTTGGTACTCGATTTAGGTTTTCTTGGAGATACCGTACATCTCTTGCCTGCGATCGAACTTTTGCGTGCGAATCTCCCAGCCGTGACTCTCGATGTAATGGTAGCCGATCATGTCAAGAACCTCTTGGATTTGATCCCTTCAGTGAACGGAGTTCTAGGTTATCCACGTTTTCCCAAGGGACCGAAGTGGTACCGTAATGGACCATGGATTCGCAAACTGCGCAGCCGCAGGTATGATGTGGTCATTAACCTAAACGGCTCGGATCGTTCAAGTCTGATGACTTGGGCAACAGGCGCACCTTTGCGCTTGGGAAATATACCTGCGAACGCACCTTGGTTCAAACGCAAGTGCTTTACGCATCTGCTGGATTGCCCGAAAGGCAACGGTCCAGTTTACCAACAGCGTTGGAACTGTTTGCATGCTGCAGGATTTCCAGGGGAGAAACCAGAATTCAAAATGCACCTCCCGAAAGACTTAGAGGCAAAAGTTGGTGAACTATTGGCGGGAGAGAGAGGATTCTTGCATGTAAGTCCCTTCACAACTGAAGACAAAAGGGAACTCCCGTTAGACATTCTTGCAAGTTTTTTAAACAGGCTGAATGCCAATCATATCAAAACTGTTCTCTCACATGCCCCCAACGAGCGCGAACACCAGAAAATGGAGATGCTGAAGGAAAAACTCGCCTTCAACCCATTCCGCCTGTTCGAAGGAAATCTTTCACTCTGCGAATTAGCGGGAATAGTTGCACATGCAGGCTTGCATTTTGGGGGAGATTCGGGAGCATTGCATGTTGCTCTAATGACAGGATGTCCAACTGTTTCCTGGTTCATGCGTCACACATTGGATGACTGGATGCCCAGAGGCGATGGACACGAAACGCTCGTTGGAGAAGTTTCTGAAAGTGGACTTCGTGGCATCCAGGAAGATGCTCTTTGGGAAGCCATGCAACGGGTCAAAGTGAGGTTTCGCTAACTGTCGCGTCCAAAATCCTAGCAAGACGAGCAGTTTGTTTTTCGCGTGAATACTGGGATATCTCATCTTCATTGCGTTGTAGCTGAAACTCGGGGCATCGCTTCCATCTTTCATACCAATCCGTCAGGGTGGCAACCATGTCCTCTACATGCTTCAAAACGACTCCAGCTCCAGTTTTTCGCAGAATCTCGATGGTCTCTGCTGCATTATCTTCCTTGGTGGTTCCATCATCGAGAGTTGCCAAGATAGGACGGCGGGAACCCAAGTAGTCAAAGAGTTTGCCAGTGAGGATGCCTTTGGCTTCGGTGTGAACGGTAAAATAAAGTGATGCGGCTCGAGCCTGAAGAAGAATTGCCTCCCTATGGTTAATTCTTTTCCGGCATTCCACATGGAGCAAAGTAGGATGTAGACTGCAAAGCTTGTCGAAATGGGAGCGCTCCACACCTAGTAATATGAACTCGACTCTGTTTGACGGAATCAAGTTTCTCCTGATGCAATTTTCGAGAGCAAGAATCAATGGGGTTGGGTCATGGTAAAGCTTGCCGGTGTAGAGAATACGAAACTTATCAGAACTAACCTTCGGATCGGCAGGAAAAAGAGTGGGGTCAAAACCATTTCTTATAACCGAGGGTTCAAGAGCCGTTCGCTCTTGGATTCCTTGGGCAAGGCCTTCGGATACTGTAATGACTTTATTGGCTGATACACATAGTCTGCCCTCACGGTAAGCCAAGAAAGGGCGCTTGTACCAAGATCCTAGGGATTGGACGAAAAAGCTATCTCGAATGTCCGCAATCCATGGGATTCTGTGAATTTTAGAAAATTCTTCCGCCAAACCCATGGGAGTCAAGGGGTCAGAGGTAGCCCAAATGGCGTCAAAAGAGGTAGTCTCAAAGAGTTCCCTGATGTGCTTGCGGGCCTTATTCCACCAGAGGAAGGGGGTGTGATGAGGCTTCAGGTAGGGTAGGAATTTCCGCAATAGGAACCTTTGATAGAGACCCCGTTCGTTGGGTCTTTTCACACGTACGACATTGACGCATTCGGGGAAAGTGCCAACGAACTCCGGATCATAGTCGGGACTCCCCACAGGCCAGTCTTCGCAAACGACTGTTGGACGCCAACCATGTTGAGGCAAAAACTTGGCGAAGCAACCAGTCCGGTAACACGCCACATTGTTTCTAGGTGGAAAGTAAGTGGCCAAGAGTAGAACATTCTTTTCGAAAGTATTTTTCATCGGCAAAACAACACGCTTGTCAGGTGATGCGGATTAACCTGTTTTTTACAATAGAGTCGAGCCCCAGTCTACTCGCAAACCTGCTTGCTCACGAAAAACTTCGGAGGAAATCGACTTAGATAGGGTCGGAAACCAACAAATCATTGCCCATTCAATATTTTGAGTTTGCGATATCTACACTATCCCGTCGCAGCCGAATATAAAAACGAAAATCTTGCTGAGACTCATGGGAGGAAAATCTTCAACAGTATTCGCATCACTAAAAATTAAAACATGGGATTTCAGTTAGATTCACACCCAAAAAGACAAGCCGACAGTTTTCGAGTCAGTTCGAGAAAGCTCAAGAAAAGAAGATCAACAAACCATGCAATGAGCGGGTCGGATTGATGGATCACCCAACTTTGCTGCCAATCAAAACATCTGAAAGCAAATCGATCAGCATGAAAAAATTTGGCTCGGTTAGTTTGGATATGTAAACTAATTGAATAATTGCAGCGTAAGTTGCAATAATAACGGACTATGAGCATTGAACTAGAAGATTTTCACGAGGACATAATTGGAAAGGCGTCTCGGGGACTCGGGTTTGGGAAAGCTAAACTTGCGGCAGTTGCAGGCATTTCCCATGATCGGTTGGAAAACGTCTTGTGCGGAGGGGTTGAGGAAGAGGTAATCCTGAAAGTGGCGCCGGCATTGGGATTGGATGCGCAAAAGCTCCTGGTTTCCGCACGCAAGGAATGGCGTCCCGCAGAGGTTGACTTGGATGGGCTTTTTCAGGCGAACACACCGTACCATGACATGCGAGTAAATGCCTTCTTGATTTGGGACGAGGACTCGCGAAAGGCCGTCGTCTTCGACACGGGAACGGATGTTACGCTTTTGCTGGAAAAAGTTCGGGATCATGAGCTGTCGGTCAAAGGCATCTTTGTGACCCACACCCATGGTGATCACATTGCCGAGTTGGCCCAACTTAGAACGGAAACAGGAAATCCCCCAACCTACGTCAACCGCTTGGAACCATTGGACGGGGCGGAACTTATCGACGAAGGGTTTTCCAATTCAATCGGGTCTATCTCGATTAGAAGTATTCTAACGAGTGGACATTCGGTTGGAGGGACGACCTTTCTGGTCAATGGCTTGTCCTCACCCGTCGCCGTTGTGGGCGACGCCCTGTTTGCGGGCTCGATGGGTGGCGGGATGGTCTCTTACGCCGACGCTTTACGCAACAACCGTGAAAAGTTGATGCCCTTGCCCGAAGAAACAGTTGTCTGTCCTGGTCATGGACCAATTACGACGATCGGGGAAGAAAAGCAGGCAAATCCCTTCTTTCCCGAATTCTAAAGGATTTCAGACCAAGTTCCGTTCAAGGAAGTGTCCAAGAGTTCCTTGAAAGAAGCCGTTTGAAAACGGTTCGCCTGTTTGGGGGCCAGCCAATTGGCACTGACGCAAAAAACTTTTTAGCATTGAAGGGAAATCACCTGCATACCAATGACGCCAATGTTGAAACAAGTCAGATTGAAGGACAACCGACAGGAGTGGCAGGAATCCGTCTACAACAAGGGTATCCAAACGGCTTCCGCCGATTTCTCCGGCAAGCACTCCATTTGAAATTCTTTTCCTCAATCCACTTAATTTCAACGACTTCCGGCTAGAACCTGCTTCCGCGGGCACAAATGTGATCCCAGCGAGACATTCGGGCCAATCCGGACGACTTGTAGCTAAGCTCAAATACTGCTCGAGTCGAACCTTGGGATGGT
>CAZWTI010000325.1:0-13092 GCA_964637065.1 uncultured Puniceicoccaceae bacterium | reverse complement strand
TGAATCCTCCGAAAACGGTTCACGAAAGTTGACAACGATAGAGGATGATCTATTATTGTTACTTTTGCATCATGACGAGGTTGCGGGACCGCTTGCACAAGTTGTGGAACCTGAATGGCTTGACCTCCAGAAAGTTTCAGGAAGGGTCTTGGTCAAAGCCTTGGCCGAAATTCGCGAGGATACTTGGAACGGTGCCAATTCCTTAGACGACCTCTTAGAACACGATGATGAACGAAACACAGTCTATTCCATACTTTCCCAAATCTCAATCCATCAGGCATTCGAAAGTGCAGTGCAAGCATGCAATACCTGCCTACAAGCCGTCTTCATTCGCCATATCAAGCGGAGAGAAGACCAAATTCGCGAACGTTTCGCAAACTTGTCAAGCGAAGGGAGCAAGGAACTGACTGCACTTCGCAAGGAACTCAACACGATTCGTTCAAGTCGCAAGCTACCTCCAACGCTAAATTTATCTTCATCACACTCGCCCAAAAGTCATCCAGCATATGACAACGACCAAATCCAAAAAACGACAGGCGTCAGCCAAAACGAAAAAGAAAACTGCAACCAAGGTCTCTCGAAACAAGAAGCCTACGAAGAAGCCAAAGCCTGCAAAGAAAAAAACCGTTGTGTCGAAAGCCGCAACAAGTCGAAAGGCAGGGACCACAAAGAAGGCATCCGTCTCAACGAAGAAGACAAAGACGCCCGCCAAGAAGAGGACCTCTTCTAAGACTAAATCCAGACCAGTCGTCAAGAAGACTAAGCTAGCCAAGAAAGCCCCACCGAAAAAAAACCTAGTAAAAGATCTCTCGAAAAAAACGGCAAAGAAAACTGCCGTGAAATCAGCAGCAGGAAGTTCGCCATCGAAAGCCGTATCACTTTCGGCGAAGAAGGTAACGCCCAAACCCCTTGACGACGCCATCACTGATAAGGTGCGGACGCTCATCCACCATTCCCGAGAGCAAGGATTTCTCACCTACAAAGACATTGACAAAGCCCTCCCCGAAATCGCAAGCCAACCGGAGGAACTTCAGAACGTCATCTCAATACTCAATAATCTTGAGATAAAAATTCTCGACGGTGCGGAAGTAGAAAAATACAAGCAAAAGCAAGAAGAGTCCGCTGAGGAATACGCACGCACCACTCAAGGAGACATGCTGGACGATCCCGTACGCATGTACCTAAAGCAAATGGGACAAGTACCACTACTTACGCGGGAAGAAGAGGTAGCTATTTCCAAGCGGATTGAAAAAGCCGAGTCTGCTGCCCTCAAATTGCTCTTTTCCGTCGATCTAACTTCAGAATTCCAGATGGGAATGGCCCAAAACCTAATTGATCGTGAAGAACGTTTCGATCGAGTCGTGCTCGACAAGAAAATCGATAGCCGCGAAGCATATTTCAAGAACTTGGCCAAACAAATCCTCGCAGGCAATGACCTGATGGTGAAGTTAAAGAGAGCTTGGGTTCAGACCAAGCAGGCAAAGAACGCCACCCAGCGCAAAAGGGCCCGAAACCGATTTATTAAGTATAGGAGCATGCTTGCTCCAATTTTCAAGAAATGTTGTTTTAAACTCAAGATCTTCGAGGATTTTATCGCTCAAATTAACCCTGACCTCAAAATTATTTCGCGCCACCTTCGACACATGGAGATGGCGAAGAAGGACACCGTCAAGGTGAAGCGAAAGGGTGTCAAAATGGATAAAGTCCGTAAGGAACTAAGAGGGTTTCGCGAGAAATACAGAATGGACCCCGAAGAACTCATAGAACTCATCAGGGAGGTTCGCCGCTACATGCGCGAGGCACACAAAGCCAAGACCGAAATGGTTGAGGCCAATCTACGGCTCGTGATTTCCATCGCCAAAAAATATACAAATCGTGGGTTGTCCTTTCTCGACTTGATTCAGGAAGGCAACATGGGGCTCATGAAAGCTGTCGAGAAATTCGAGTATCGACGAGGTTACAAGTTCTCCACCTACGCCACTTGGTGGATACGGCAGGCAATCACACGTTCGATCGCCGACCAAGCCCGTACCATTCGTATTCCCGTACACATGATCGAGACCTTGAACAAGGTCATGCAAATTCAAAAGCAACTGCTTCAGGAATTGGGACACGAACCTACCGCCGACGAAGTCGCGGAGGAAATGGGTCTGCCAACCGACAAGGTGCAAAACATCATGAAGATGGCCCAGCAACCAATATCTCTTCAAAGTCCAGTAGGCGACAGTGACGACACGAACTTCGGAGATTTCATCGAGGACAAGAGTGCCGAAAATCCTTATGATATGACGGCATACTCGCTACTACGGGAGAAAATCATCGACGTCCTCGACTCACTCACCGACCGCGAACGCAACGTACTTTCGCTTCGCTACGGACTCAAGGACGGTTACAGCAGAACCTTGGAAGAAGTCGGGCGACAATTCAAGGTAACCCGAGAAAGGATAAGGCAAATCGAGGCAAAGGCTCTGCGGAAGATGCGACATCCCACACGCATAAGACAACTTCACGGATTTTTCGAAGCCGACCAAAGCTCGGTAAACAAACCAAAACCCGAAGCCCTGCGCCAATTGGGCCTTTGATTCCCTCAATGTTCTTTTGCTTCTCCTCAACCCAAAAAGAGTTGCGTAGGCTAACCTTCGAGAATATCTTCTAGACAATGAAACTTCCGTACGAACCCACTCTCGCCTTCATTGGCAATTTCGGTGGAGGGGAAATTATCCTCATCTTTCTGATCGTGCTTTTGCTTTTCGGCGCAAAGAAAGTGCCCGAACTGTTCCGTTCACTCGGTAAGGGCATGAAGGAATTCAAGAAGGCCAAGAGTGATTGGGAGGAGGATATTCATGAAGTAATGAATCAAGAACCGCTCGAGGATCACGACTTCAAAGGTTCCCAAACCGCAGAGGCCCAAGCTAATACTGAGAAAAGCGAAGAGGCGGTGCACCACGAGGGTGAAAAGCAAACAGCTTCCTAACCCATAGCCGACTCACTTATCCTTTGGCAAAAGTCTCAACCACCCGCCAAGACGGGACGGAATCCCTTTTGCGAGAGCCATTCAATTATTTTCTCGCGATGGTCTCCCTGCAATTCCCAATGACCATTCACTATAGCCCCTCCCGAACCTAGAAGTTTCTTCAAGTCCCGCAACATTCCCTTGAGTTCGTTTCGAGAAAGTCTTGGAGGGAATCCCGCTACGGTAGTAACGGTCTTACCTCCCCTTCCCGCCTTCTCGCGTCGCACATCCAACCTGCAACCACAACCAATTCCGGTGGATGAAACGAGTTCTTCCTTTTCAGAAGACTCCCTTCGAAGAGGCAAAACATCCTTCAAGCCATCGACCACAAGGTCTGCTAAAGGGGTACTTACAAGCATTGAATCGGTCGAATCCAATGAAATCTTGTCCTCTCTGTTTCCTCCTCGGTTCACACAATTTAAAAGCCTAATTTAGCCTACCAGTTTCTCAATTGCCACAAAATCCCTTTTCGGATTCTCCTCCCTCAAGAAAGACCAAGGCCTTACCATAACTGCGGTTTTCCAAGAAGTGCCTTAAGCGACCCGGCAACTCCTCACCCCGCTCAGACAAGACCTTGTCCAAGGTATGAATAGCTGACGCCAACTCTCCTGGTCGGGCTTCATCAGGTCTCGTAATTAGTCTCAAACTGTTGAGAACAACTTTCATTGGTCAGAAATGTTCAGAAATCATATTCAACGGCTCGAAGAGAACTCTGCAAGTTTCTTTAGCCTTCACAATTTTCAGAAGAAGATATTGCCTAATGTTGATTATGACGAGAACCATCGTGGTAGGAAGTGGATTGTGCGGCTTGGTGGCCGCGCGATCCTGCCTGCGACGAAATGAGAGGGTTCTCTTGCTGGAGGCGAGCCCCGAACCCGGAGGCGTGATTCGTTCCGAGCGGCGAGATGGTTACCTACTGGAACATGGACCGAACACGCTGGCCTTAAGGACAGGTCATTCAATCGGCTTTCTCGAGGAATTGGGTCTGCTTGAGCACACCATAGATGCGAACCCAGAGGCCAACAAACGCTTCGTGGTCAAGAATGGTCGCACGGTGGTGGCCCCGTCCTCGCTGTCCATACTGCTTGGAACTTCCCTTTTCTCCCTGACGGACAAGCTCCGTTTACTATTGGAACCCTTTCTGCCGCGAGGCAAGAATCGAGAAAATGAGAGCGTGGCAGGCTTCTTCAAGAGACGCCTCGGGCGGGAAGCTCTCGACTATGCGGCCAACCCATTCGTGGCGGGCGTGTACGCGGCCCGCCCGGAGACTCTGATCCTGCGACACGCCTTCCCAATCATCCACAAGATGGAGGAGGAGCACCGCTCCCTGATACTCGGCGGCATGAAAGCCGCCAAGCGCCGCAAACGGGAAGGCTTGCCGAAGACGCGCTTGGTATCGTTTCGGGAAGGGTTGGGCGAGCTTGCCGCCAGGCTGGCAGAAGAATTGGGCGACGCCCTACACCTGAAGGCTTCCGTACAAAAAATCACCCGACAGGATGAGGAATGGCTGGTGACCTATAATCAAGATGGAGAGAGCAGGGAGGACCGGGCCGAACGCCTGGTCTGCACCCTACCCGCCCACAAATTGAAAGACCTAAAGTGGGAAAACCTCGAGGAGATTGATGCCCTAGAAACCCTCTCGGCTGCACCTCATCATCCCGTTGCCATTTTGCATCATGGATTCCGCCGCGAGGACGTGGGACACGCTCTCGACGGGTTCGGCTTCCTCGTTCCCGACAAGGAAAACCTACATATCCTCGGCACCTTGTTCTCCTCCACCTTGTTTCCGGGACGAGCCCCGGAAGGCAAGGTACTCCTGACTACCTTCGTGGGCGGCGAACGCCAGCCAGAATTGGCTCAACTTGAGGACGACGCCCTTCACGACCTCGCCCTTCAGGACTTGGGAGGCTTGCTCGACCTGCGGGGCGAACCCGTCTTTCGGAACGTCGTCCACTGGCCTAAGGCCATTCCCCTGCCCGACTCGGGGCAAGACGGACGAATTGCCGCCGCCGAACGTCTACAGGACGCCAATCCGGGACTGGTCCTGACGGGTTCTCACTTGACGGGCGTCTCCCTTCCCGCCTGTCTGGAAGGGGCCGACTCGATCACTTTCAGCCATGGCTAAGCTTTACTTTCACTACTCCTCCATGAATGCGGGAAAATCGACCGCGTTGCTGCAGGCCAACCACAACTACCTAGAACGAGGAATGCGAACCATGCTGTTCACGGCGAAGGCGGACACACGTTTCGGAGAACGCACAATCGCCTCGAGAATCGGGATTGATGCGGATGCCATTCCGTTTTCCAAGGAGGAGGACTTGCTGGCGGTGATCGGAGATGCCCATTCCAAGGAAAAGGTGGACTGCGTATTGCTGGACGAGGCTCAGTTCTTGACGAAGGAACAGGTGCGCCAACTTGGAAGCGTGGCCGACGACCTAGAGGTTCCCGTACTTCTGTACGGTCTGCGAACCGACTTTCAAGGCGAGCTGTTCGAAGGAAGCCAATACCTGCTGGCTTGGGCGGACGACATCAGGGAGATCAAGACGATCTGCCATTGCGGGAAGAAAGCGACCATGAACGCCCGCATCGACGAAAGCGGCCAAAAAGTCCTGGACGGCAAACAGGTCGAGATCGGTGGAAACGAACGTTACGTCTCGCTTTGCCGAAGGTGCTACAATCGCAACGAAACGAAGACCGCCTCGGAAAGCTAGCGGCTAGAAAGGCCCTAGTCGTGGAGGCTCCGGATCCATTGCCAGCACGGACGCATCGAAGCAGGCTTTCATGAGTCGAAGCTTTCGGTCTTGCTCGCCGGGCTCGCTCCAGAGGTTGCGAAACTCGTCGGGATCGGCTGTGAGATCATAAAGTTCCCCTTGGTCGGTACCGTGATAGACGATGATCTTCTCGGATTCCGAACGAAACATGGTGCCATAGGCAAGCTTGTGGGTCCAGGCGTTGTAATACTCAGAATAGATGCGTGGTCTTATGTTCGAGGAGTCGGCCTCCCCACGCAAAACCTGCATGAGCGACCTACCCTGCACGCATTCGGGAACCTCGAGATTCGCCGCATTCAGCATGGTGGGAACGAGGTCGAGAAGCTCCACGAGGCCAGTTGCCCGCAGGTGTTCACAAAGGCCGCCCGAGGGCCAGCGGATCACGAGCGGCACGCGGAGGGCGGAATCATAAAAGTGCGGACCCTTGAAGTAAATGCCATGGTCGCCAAGCATTTCGCCGTGGTCGGACATAAAGATTACGAAGGTGTTTTCCGCCTGCCCACTCTCTGCAAGGGCATCGAGGATGCGGCCGAAGCCGTCGTCGATGAGCTCGACCATGGCGAGGTAGGCAGCATACACTTGGCGGTGATCGTCCTCGGTCATTCCTCCCGAATGGAACTCTCCGGGATTATCGTGAGCCCATTCGCGATCAAGTTGCTGGAAGGTGGTCTGGGTGACGACTTCAGCAGGATCGATCTTCGGCAGGGGCATCTTGGCGGGATCGTACCTTTCCAGGTATTCCGCGGGAGGATCGAAGGGATGGTGAGGGTCGAAACAATTGAAACTGAAGAACCACGGGCGATCTACGTTGGCACGGATGAAGTCGACTGTCTTCTCGGAGCACCAAGTGGTCTGGTGGTATTCCGCAGGGGTTCCATTTATGACGTAGGCCGTAAGGTTTTCTCCGTAGACCTCCTCCCATGTCTTACCTTTATCAGCCAACCATTGAGTATAGGCGTTCTCAGGCCAATCAGGTTGCGGGTGATGAGACCAGTGGAAGTCATGATAACCGTCCTCCGTACGGACCTCCACCTTTCCGTCGGAACATGATGCAAGATGAAGTTTGCCGGCTAGACCGCAACGGTAGCCAGCATCTGCAAACATCTTGCTGACGAGTACTTCGTCGGAAGGGATGGACTGTCCGTTCTGACGACAACGGGTGGTGCGAGGATAGCGTCCCGTCAAAAAAGAAGCCCTGCTGGGCGTGCAGACGGGGCTTTGGCAAAAGGCATTCTCAAAGGCAACTCCCTCGCCAATGAAACGATCAATGTTAGGAGTACGAGCGTGCGAATTGCCAAGCGCGCCAATGGTATCGTAGCGCTGTTGGTCCGTGCAAACCCAGAGGAAGTTTGGCTTTTCGGGCATCAACGAACGAGGAAAACCTTCCCGACGAGAAGAGCAAGAGCCTTTGCGCTTGCCTCTTGCTCAAGTCTCGCATGATAGGCAAGCCACAAGTACAATGAGCACCGTCGATCAATTCGAAAGCGTATTCAAGGCCGCAGACAAAGTGGGGTACGTTCACGAGAAAATCTCTTTTGAAAAAATTCTCCTAGTTACGGATCTCGACAAAGCGGAAGCCGCTTTATTCCTCCAGACTGTTCGAAAATTTTTGAGTAAGATTCTGTCGGAAGAGGATAATGAGTGGCAATTGCTCCTAAAGAACGACTTTTCTTCCGTACGCGAACTGCTCGAGGGAGTGGAGGCACATCGCCCCTCACTAATCGTAACCTACCGCAACCTGCAAAGCGAAGCTTGGCGATGGCCGTACAGTCTGGGTGAACACCTCGACGTCCTGACGCAGGTCACCACCACGCCTGTGCTGGTTCTGCCTCATCCTGACCTCGAGAACATAGGTGATCTTCTGGCCGAACCACCAAACGAGGTAATGGCAGTCTCCAGTCACCTGTGCGGGGAGGGTGTTCTCGTGCGCCATGCCGCGGCATTTACTCCGAAAGGAGGGAAGTTGCTGCTCAGTCACGTGGAGGACGAGTCAACCCTAGAGCGTTACCTTGATGCGATCGGGAAAATACCCGAGATCGATACCGAGGTGGCGCGTGAAAGCATTCTTGCCCGATTGCTGAAGGATGCACGTGATTTCGCCGAAGCTGCTGGAACGGGAATTGTCCAGACCGACTTGGGAATCGAAGTAAAATGCCTGGCAAAGGTAGGACGCCGTCTTGACGACTACAGGAAGCAAATCGAGGAAGACAAAGTGGATCTACTCGTGATGTACGCCAAGGAAGAAGACCAGATGGCCATGCACGGGATGGCCCACCCTCTCGCAGTCGAACTACGTGAAATACCGATGCTCTTGCTGTGAACACGTATCCCTTCATCCTAGCCTCAACCAGAGGACATGAGGTGGAACCCAGCGTCACCTACCTTTTTTTCGCCCTCCTTGCAGGTATGATCGTTTGTCTGGCGCTCGAGGAAAGGATACATGCGAAGAAATCAGTCATTGTGGGCATTTTCGCGATCTTGGCGCTGTTTCTCGGGACATGGTATCATATCCTGCCATTCGACGACCTTGGCCAACTGACAATCGGCGGACATAAGGTTTCGCTGCCCGTCTACATACCGGGAGTGGACTGGGAGGTGATTGCAATAATCCTTGGTTCCTCCTTGTTCGTGGACGTAACTAGCAAGTCGGGCCTCTTTACTTGGGTGGCCGTAAAGCTTACCAAGCTTTCGAGAGGCGATCCACTTCGTCTGTTGGTTCTTTACGGGATCATGACCGTCGTATTTTCCGCCGTGCTGAACAACGTCACAGCCATGATAATCGTGGGTTCCTTGACGGGAGTCTCCCTAAAAAAGCTTAATCGGGAAGAAAAGCTACTCGGATTTCTTCTGGTTGAGGGATTGCTCACGAACGTTGGCGGTTTGCTTACCCTAATTTCCTCGGTCCCCAACATCATAGTGGGAAAAACCGCAGGAATCGAGTTCGTCGACTTTTTCGTCAAGGCCGCCCCATACGTGGTCATAGCCACCTTGATAACTCTCTGGATGGGAGCGAAACTTTTCAAAATAAGTTCGCTGCGTGACGAGGGCGAAAAAGCATCGGCTCGGGCACTTGTAGATGGTTTCGACGAAAATGAGGGCATCGAGTCTGCCGGATTCTTCCGCTTCGGGGCGCTCATGACTTTCATTTTCATTGCAACGGTGGCCACGACCTCACAATTGCCGATCGTAAGTGAACTCGGTCTGGGTTTTGTTGCTCTCGCCTTTGGAGGAATCATGCTCGTGCGCTACAAGGCCGTGGCCGACCGCTTTTACAAGGCCATCGATTGGGATTTGCTCTTCTTTTTCGTGTGCCTGTTCGCGGTCATCAACGTAATGGAACATGCCCAAGTTCTTCACCTCATCGGGGAATGGCTAAAGCCCATACTGAATCTTGGCGAATCTACGGGTCCTTCCCTGCTTCTGGTAGCTTCCGCAGGAGCCAGTTCGGTGACCGACAACATCCCGCTGGCCGCCATGCTGGCCAAAATCCTAGCGAACATCCCCGAGTTGGCGACCAATTCCGACAGTCCCTACTGGTGGGCGGTTATCTTCGGAGCCAACCTCGGTGGCAACGTCACGCCAATCGGATCGGCATCAACTCTCGTAGCCGTAACCATAATCCATAGGTACGGACTTAAGCTCTCCTTCGCAGGATTCGTGAAGGTTGCCCTACCCTACGCCATCGTCCAATTGGCGTTGGCGATCATATACCTGCTGGCAACGGCTTAGAACCTTTCCGGGGAATAGGGTTCTACCTCGAACGGCGGTTTTGTCCCGGCAACAATCGCAGCCACAAGCTTGCCGGTAGCGGGAGCCATACTAAGACCAAGCATGTTGTGCCCCGTGGCAAGAGTCACGTTTCTTCGTCCAGGACAACGACCGATTATGGGTACGCTGTCAAAAGTCATTGGACGCCAACCGAACCAAGTCGTTTCGACAGGTTCGCAATAAGGTTCCCTGAGATATGGTTCGGCGCCCTTTCGCAAAAGATCTAGACGCTTCGGATTCAGCGAGTCGTCGTAACCGGAAAACTCCATCGTGGATCCAAGGCGATAACCCGAGGAGAAAGGTGTAACCGCAACGCGAGTCTCAGGAAAAATCATTGGAAACTCGGGACAAACCTTTGGTCGCGGCATGGTAAGTGAGTAACCCTTGCCCGGTTGGATAGGCGCACGCCAACCTAGGATGCGACCAAGCCTGGGGGTCAATGCGCCTGTCGCGACCACGACGTGCATCGCCTTTATTCCACCTTCAGTAGAATCTGCGAGAACCTCATCCTCCGTTTCCCTAATTCCTGAAAAAGTACAATTTTCACGAATCTCCACCCCTTTCTTCAGAAGAAAATCCTTCCATGAACCCATGAGAACGTCAGATCGCAAATGAGCATCACCCTCATAATGCCAAGCCCCGGCAAGCCCCGAACGAAGGGAAGGCTCGAGTTCAAGCAAAGCCTTCCCTTCAATACGAACTGCGGGTTCGTCGAAACGTTTGCGAAGCAATCTCTCGGTCTTGGCATAGGCATCAAACTTTTCCATGGAACGATAGACATAGAGCAGCCCTTTCTCTTGCCACTCGCAGGCCAATTTTTGCTCAGCAGTCAGTTGCCTGTAAAGCTCCATGGAAGAAGTGAGCAACGGTTGGATTGCACGAGCGCCTTCCATCATGTCAGCATCGTTACAACGCAGTGAGAATCGCAGGAACCAATAAGCCAGACGAAGGTCGAGACGCATCTTCACGGAAAAGGGCGAGTTAGGCTTGAGCATTCCACGCAACGCCGTTGCAACGGCGCCAGGCTCGGTCAGCGGCAGGACGTGACTTGGACAAATATATCCACAATTATGAGCGGAGCATGCTTCGCCAAAACGATCCTTCTCAAATATAACGACCCGCAATCCCGCCTCGGCGAGGTAATGAGCACAGGCTGCTCCAATTACACCGCCCCCGACGACGACAACCGGCAATTGGGAAGATTTCATCAACGAATTCCAAATCGAAACGGGTCCACCTTGTCGAAGAACAGGGTGGACTCCCCGATGATGTGGGCAGAACCTCGAATTGTGGGGACGAGGTCTTCGCCCTCCATCCTTGCGACGCCCTCGAAAACGCTGCCGATGACGCTTTCTTGACGCCAAGGTTCACCAAGGGCCAGCTTTCCTTCAGCGACGAGACAGGCAAGCTTGGCGCTCGTACCTGTTCCGCAAGGCGAACGATCATAAGCCCCTCCCGGACAAAGGACAAAGTTGCGGGAATCCGTTTCGGGATTTTCTGTAGGACCAAAGAGTTCGACATGGTCGATTAAACCTCCCTTGGCTCCCCTAACCTTGTCGCGTTCGAGTGCAGCTCGGATTCGCAGAGTGAAGTCTACAAGTGATGAAATGTTACGAGCGGAGATTTCAAAACCATGCTCCTCAACAAGGAAAAACCAGTTGCCACCCCAGGCGACGTCGCCCGTCACTGGCCCATGACCCTCAACCTCTACGACCACGTCCTTGGCGTGACGAAAACTCGGCACGTTGTCGAAACTTACAAGACCTTTGCCATGATATTCGAAACCGACGATTCCAACAGGGGTATCCAAAAGGTATCTACCTTTCACGATGAGACCGAGGTAAGCCAGTGTCTCGACCAAGCCGAGGGTGCCGTGCCCGCACATATTCAATACATCGACATTGTTGAAAAAGATCACACCTGCAACGCAACCAGGTTCATGAGGCTCGACGAGTAGACCACCTACCAAGACATCTGAACCACGTGGTTCCAAAACCACGGCGGCTCGAAAATCATCGAATTGGTCACGAAATCTCATGCGAAGCTCGGCAAGGGATCCATCGCCAAGCTCGGGACCGCCTTCAATCACGACTCGGGTCGGTTCTCCGCCTGTGTGGGAATCGATGACCTTTACGGAATGAGGCCATCCTAGAGGATGCAGACTCTGCGAATTCATTTGAAAAAAATCAGGTAAATAAGTTTGAAAGAAATTCTGAGAATGAAAAAATGATTAGTTTTCCCTAACACCAATTATCACTCATGCAAAAGAAGTTTCGTTCAACACTATTACTTTTAACGCCCGCTTTTCTATTTTCCACCGCTCTAAGGGCAGCGGAATGGAACCAATACCACGGCAACAATTCCGATAAAAAGTCACAGGAAAAGATGACATCGGCGAGTTGGTTGAAAAAGTCCAGCTCACAGGTCTGGAAGACTCCAACGCCACTTGGCTTCAGTTCTTTTTCCGTTGCCGCAGGGCGAGCCTTTACTCTCATTGGCAGGGAAGACGAAGACGGTCTCCAACGAGAAGTCTGCATGGCCATTGACGTGAAGACCGGCAAGGAGGATTGGGCCGTGTGGCTAGACCGTCTCGATTATGGACACGGCGGGGGGAATTCAGGTGCCTCGGACAACAAGGGAGGTGACGGTCCTCGATCAACCCCCTCGGTTTCCGAGGGACGAGTTTATGCCTTGGATGCAGATTTCAATCTGTCCTGTCTCGACGCAGCCACCGGCAAGCGGCAATGGGGGAAAAGCATCTTGAAAGGATTCGGTGGCAAAAACATAAAATGGAAGAATGCTTCCGCTCCCCTGATCGAGGGAAAAATGGTAATAGTCGGTGGTGGTGGTTCAGCCCAATCCTTTCTGGCGTTCGACAAGTTCACCGGAAAGCTCATCTGGAAAAGCGGAAAAGAAACCATGACCCACGCAACTCCCATCGCGGCAAACATTCACGGAGTTCGACAAATCATTTTCTTTTGCGTTTCAGGCTTGGTCTCGGTGGAAGCATCTTCGGGCAAGGAGCTTTGGCGTCAAAAGTTTCGGTTTGCCGTCTCCACTGCGGCTGCCCCCATCGTGGCGGACAATTTCGTGTACTGCTCCGCTGGATACGGCGTCGGAGCCGGACTCTACAAGATCAGCAAAAGTGGGACGAAGTTTTCATCCGAGGAGGTTTGGCGCAAGGCCAACGACTTGATGAACCACTGGAGCACACCCGTACACCATGAAGGACACCTTTACGGTATGTTCGGATTTAAGAAGTACGGCAGGGGACCTCTGCAATGTGTGGAACTCAAGACCGGGAAGGTGAAGTGGTCACACGCCGGATATGGTCCCGGCAACGTCATCCTCGTTGGGGACAAACTATTGGCCCTCGCCGACAACGGCGAACTGGCCGTTGTCCAAGCGACTAGCTCCGGCTACAAGGAATTGGCCCGCCGTAAGGTGATCACGGGCAAGTGTTGGTCCACCCCGGTAATAAGTGACGGCAAAGTGTTTGCCCGCAGCACCAAGGAAGCCGTCTGCCTAGATGCCTCGGGT
>CAZWTI010000324.1:0-3560 GCA_964637065.1 uncultured Puniceicoccaceae bacterium | reverse complement strand
TCGGCCATGGCATGAACATGCCTGGCCCCGGAAACGGAACCGGCTATGGCCGCGGTCTGACCGTCGTTGGACAGGCTCTTGCCCGCGAACGCGACGCCGCCTCCGTTGGAGAACTGGATCATGACGGGCGAATTCACTTGGACGGTCGCCTCGAGCACAGCATTTACGGTGTTCGTCCCGACCACATTGACAGCAGGAAGGGCGTACCCGTTCTCAAGGGCATCGTTGAGGATAGCCTGCACGGCATCCCCCGTAGCCACTCCACCTCGAAACTTCTTACTCATAAGACGAAAAAATTATGGGAATAACACTTAACGAGTTTGCTTCGCACAATACCCGAAAAGCGACTAGATTCAAGCGTAAGCATCCACAGGGCAAAAACAAAAAAAGCGAGGTTGCCCGTTCGCAGCCGATTTGAGCACAAATGGCGCGGAAATGAGAATCAGCTCAGCAAATCGCCGACGTCCCCCTGCCCTACCGCGCTCTCGACCTCGTCCAACTTGATGAAAGTGGTACGGGTATGAGGAAGCTTATAACGCTTGAAAACGCCTTTTTTCAAAAGGTAGTAGAGCTTGCGCTGGGAAATGCGCAAAACCTTGGCCGCCTCGGCAACACGCAAAATCTTCGGTGCGGGGGGCTTGCGGAGCTCCTCCATGTAGTTTTCCTGAGCCTTGACGGATTTCTCCATTTCAGCAACGCGCTGGTCGATTGAATCCAGACGTTCCTTAATCTCGCCGAGGGCAAGAAAGATCACCTCGTTCTCGATGGAAAAATCGTCGCCGACCCCCAGTTCGTGAGCCTTATCGTTGCGAAACCTAACGGCGTCTATCCGGCTGCGGAAATACTTGCGACGACGCTTTTTTCGATAAATCCAAGTGATGCAGTGCGGAGAAGCTCGACCGGCAACGAACGAGTAAGAGACTTTCATGGCATCAGGATGAAGGTGAGCGCGACCCGAAAAAGGTTTGCATTTCGCAGGGGAATCTTTGGTTTTAGGAGTGAATCACGCAATCATCTGCGCGAAATCGTAATTTAATGAGCGAAAAGAATTTTCCCGACGTTGTAAACGAGATTCACGAAAAGGACGACCGCTACGGGAAGGGGGCCTATTTCTTTGTACGCGAGGCGTTGGATCATACCCTGAAAACCTTAGGCAAGGCGGAAAGCAAGAAAGCCGGCCACGTCTCCGGCAATGAGTTGCTGGACGGCAGTCGCGAATTCGCATTAGATAGGTACGGCCCGATGACCATGACGGTTATGCAACATTGGAACGTGAGGCAATGCAGTGACTTCGGTGACATCGTCTTCAATCTCGTCGATTACGGCATCTTGGGACGGACGGACAACGCCTCGCCCGAGGATTTTGCCAACGGATACGATTTCCGTGAAGCTTTCGACGCCCCCTTTCGTCCGGAAGAAACTCAAGTCAAAGGCAAAGACCAAGACGCCTCCCTGAACTGACCTATCCTCCAAGCACGAAGCGTACAATGAAATAAACCAAGGCCAAAATAGCCAGTGCGATCACACAAGACGCCTGACTTTTGGCATACGGTCCCGAACCGAAGGCTCCACCTTCATTTACTTCCGCTCGCATAGCGGAATCGCTTTCATCCTCCAGAATCCCATCCCACCAATCAGAACCACACGCAGGACAAGCTTTTCCATCCGACTCGTGCCACTCGAAATCGCATCGTCTGCATTGTCGAAACATCGACCGACATCTTTCGACGCGACTTGATTAGGTCGAGGAAAAACCTTGCCACAGGCTCGTGAAACACCTTAGGCGTTATCAGCCAAAACAAAGACTTCAACCCCATATTAGTAGCTGAAACTCAAAAATGTTGACTAGATTCGTAAGCGCCCTGCTTGTCCTGATAGGCAGCTCAGCAGGAAGAACTGCGACCAGGGCAGGCCCACTCACTGAAGAGTTGGCCTCCGTACACGGAAAGGCAAATGCCGGCGACGCATACTACCAAGGCTCCCTTGCCCTCTTCCACAGACATGGCGAGCGCGGTCTCCACGTGAACAGGGCTGAAGCGGAGAAATGGGCCCGACTTGCAGCAAAAAAGGATGGCTCTTTTGGTCTTTGCGTCCTTGCCGGTATCGAACTGGAAAAAGGCAATAACGAGCGAGGGCGATATCTCTACGATGAAGCCTACCTTAATTCGGGGCTTCTTGGACTGTCCCGTCAGAATGACCCAATCGCCCTTTTCTGCCTGAGCATGATTGAAATGGACAACCCGCCTCGAAATTTCCCGAAGGCCGTACGCCTGTTGAAAAAGGCGGCAGACCAAGGTTTGGGCGTCGCGCAAAGTACCTTGGGAATGCTCTATTTCACTGGCATTGGCCTGAAGAAAAATTCCCAAATGGCAGTCCGATGGTGTTCCAAGGGAGCCCGATCCCATTCCCCATTAGGCATGTTCTACCTCGGCATGGCCTACTCGGTGGGTGACGGTCTCTCATTCGATGAGGATTTAGCCGTCAGGTGGTTGAGGGCCGCCGCTGATCGCAATCTTCCAATGGCACAGCTTACGCTTGGCATGAAATACGCAACAGGCGAAGGCCTAGACCGCAATCTTGAGGCTGCGATTGGCTGGCTTGATCGGGCAACGCAAAATGGTTCCTCTGAAGCTAAGCTTCAACTTCGCAAGTATCGTGTTCTTCATGAACGTTCGCAAAACGCCCCAGCTTCGATAAAAGTGGATTTGGACAACCGTCCTCTTGCTCAAATCGTGGCTTCACACAATTCAGGATCCAACACAACATCTGAGAAGAACGCCACTAAGAACGCGTCGCCCCAAGCTATTGCGTTAACGCCGGCAGAACTTGCTAGTCCGGTGACTTACGCTCGAAGGGCTCTGACCATCGACAAAAACCCTGCTAAGGCCATACGCCTTTTGCGAGGGCCTGCGCGTGCTGGCGATTCCGAAGCCTGCCTTCTCCTCGGAAATCTTCATTATCGAGCTAAGGAATTCGAGCAAGCAAGAAGCTGGTTCCAAGGTGCCGCCAAAGGGGGCGATGTGGAAGCGCAACGTTATTTGGGTATGATTTTCTTTCTCGGCCAAGGAGTCGAACAAGACTACGCCCAAGCATCTCTCTGGCTAGGGAAAGCGGCTGCGGGAGGAGACACTCAGGCCCCACGCTATCTACGCATCGTTGAACAATTCTATAAACCCTAGAGAGCTAGAGGGGACGAATTGATCCACATTCTTCTTTAGAGAAGAGAAAAACTTTTTCTTATAAAGAGGGCAGGAACCACACTTCCCCAAACCCCAAGCTTTAGCAAAGATTCTTATTGTGCCCAAGAGGCATTACGCAAATCAAGGTTCAGCTTGTTTTTACCAGACTCTATATTGAAAGGCTCTGACCAAACCACGCCTACCCGACCGAACGGAGCAGTCCCGACTAGATGGTAATTCCCAGGGGCCAATGAGCCAACAGTTGCCAGCCCTCTTGCGTTGGTCTTGCTACGAGCCAAGTTAGCATCAGCCAAGGCATTGCGAATGTGGGAAGCAACGCCGGGGTAACGATACCCACTTCGAACAGAACGCGCCCACAAT
>CAZWTI010000323.1:0-3851 GCA_964637065.1 uncultured Puniceicoccaceae bacterium | reverse complement strand
GTCGGCAAATCCCACTTGCGTTGATCAAGGCGACGAAAGCTGAGATCGTCTCCCTTTGAGGCAAGTACAATCCATGGTTCACCTGCGGGATGGTCTGCGGGAGCGGCGAGCTCGACAATACCCTGGTCGCTGGTCGAACCTGAGGCCAAGTCTTGATTCTTGCTCGAAAGGACTGTCACATTGACTCCCGACACCGGGTTGCCTTCGCTCAGGGATGTAACCCACACAAGAATCCCCGAAGGGTGAGCTTTCGTGGTGATGGCAAGATCAGTAACGGCGAGAATGGCTTCATCGTCAGTCCAGCGCTGGTGCACGGATTCCGCTCGAACAGAGTACAATCCAAGGGGTTTCTCGATCCAGTCAGCCAAATGAACAAGGCTGGTTTTCAGAGAACTTGCTGCTCCCCCCTCAACGGGAACAACCTTTGAAAACAACTCTCGCCCGACACGACTTAAGGACTCCCCGCGCAAATGTGATGCCAAGTTGTTGGGGTAAACCTTGGTCGCGGAAAGTCGCACGTCGCGAACGGCAATGGTCTTGAGCTCCAAGCTCAAGTTGCCTTGGGGGCTCAATACGCCTCGTCCATGCAGGAACTCAAGAGAAGGTGAACGGCGCGGCATCTTAAAACGAAACTTGGCGCCTGCAGGCAACACCTGACCGTCCAAAGAGCGCAAATCTCCGTTAACCGTAGCAAGGTAGCGCCGCCCGGGAGAATCAAACGCGCCATATAGACGAATACCGTATTGAGAAAGCGTCGTTGTCATTCCGTCAACTTTAGGGCTTACTGAGATGATGGGCTTGGCCTGCAAAGGGTCGAGGTTTTCATTGAACCGTAATTCGACTGAAGTTTTCTCCTCCGACCCCCAACGCCAAGGAGTACGCGCAGTCAGAGTAGCAAAGGCGGGACGTAGCACGATTTCAGTCTCGAATTCATCCTCTAATCCCAATGGGCCACTGGTTCCCGGCATCCCTTTCTGCAACTTCACAACCAATCTTCGACCTTTGGGTTGCGTGCAAGCCACAACATGGCGTCGGTTCCTACCGGAACTGAGCACCTCGGGATTAAGACTAACCGAGTGAAGATCGCCTGAGTTCACCTCTAGCTTGGCGATAAGAACCTTGGGTTCAACCAATTGGTTGAAGAGTAATTCAACTCGAATCTTTTCATCAAAACGACCTAAATTCGAACATCGCTCAACTCGAAGTGGGGAGGAACGGAAGAGGAACTCATCATCCCCCGTCAGCGGCGTACCTAGTTGCGCGGGGAAAAAGGAAGTTGCTCGAGCCGTAAAACGATGACCCTGGGGCAAAGGGTTCTTAAGACGAAACTCCATCGCATTCGTCCGATTCCAAAGCCATTCACCTTCAACCCAAGGTTCGACTTGAAAAGGTTCCCAACCCATTGGCTTTCCAACCTCGGTGGAAAGAACCAGTTCTTGGTTGAACACGATGAGAAGCTTGTCTGCATCTTCAGCCCGATCATCCACGCCAGGCTGAAAAACCGAGACACTCAAATCGGATTGAGTATGTTCAGTTCCTTTTTCGGAAAATGGCTCCAAAAGCTCACTTCTAATCCACAGCAGACCAGCCAAGTTCAGGGCAAAGGCTGCTACAATTAAAATCCCGACCGTCTTCTTATTCATAATCCCATCCCCTTTTACCAAATTACTTTTACCCGCACCCACAAAATCAAACATTTTCCAACGGCAGGCAAATCATCCGACTACCTGCCTCCCCAAAGCGTTCAATACTGTCAACGGGAGACCAAATCACCTTGACCATAACGGTCAACCACCTAATGCTGAATCATACTCCGAACAAAGCGTTTCAGTACCGATTTTTGGCTTTAAAGACTAGAATGAATCGAGAAGCGTGCAAAACATCGACTGCCACCTACTTAGGTTCCAGTTTTA
The DNA here is from genome assembly GCA_964637065.1 of uncultured Puniceicoccaceae bacterium. Taxonomy (GTDB): domain Bacteria; phylum Verrucomicrobiota; class Verrucomicrobiia; order Opitutales; family Seribacteraceae. The sequence continues at coordinate 1,938 of CAZWTI010000323.1, read as the reverse complement.
AGCGGGCATAGTTTAGCGGTAAAACCCCAGCCTTCCAAGCTGGTGTCCCCGGTTCGATCCCGGGTGCCCGCACCAATTTCCGAATCTCAATGATTTCGGAACCTAGCCTTTGCCTTACAAAAAGAACAGATGATCACCTTCTTCGCTAAGGCATAGAAAGGATTCCTCAGACACTTGAGCAAGATAGGGGAATTTGTCTTTCACCCTAAAAAGTTTTCTTCACTACCTACCGAAACATTTCATTAGTTGGAAATGAGAAATGATAACTTTCGACAAATCAGTTCCACCAGTACGATCTCGTTACATCGTACAGGAGGAGCGAAATCCGCAGAGGTCGCTTGCCAACCACAACCGCCACTAGGTAGATTCGATTCTTGTGGAAAGACGAACGAATACCTTCCTCCTCACAATTCGAGACTTTCAAAGACAAGGAAGAGATGATCGCTAAAGGTTCCGTTGAAGCGGTTCCTTCGGGGCTTGAAAGAATCGAGGAAAGAAATGTCATGATAGCTAGACAATTAGTGACACGGGGCATTTTTGACGAACAAGTGCTTGATGCGATGAGAAGAGTCCCTCGCCACTTGTTCGTCCCGAAGGAACAGCACCGTCATGCTTATGCAGATCGAGCTCTACCTATTGGTCTCGGCCAGACTATTTCGCAACCCTACATAGTTGCATTCATGTCTGAGGCACTGAGACTCAAACCGCAGGACAGGGTTCTGGAAATTGGTACGGGCTCGGGATACCAAGCAGCAATTCTAGGAGAGTTGGTTAAGCAAGTATACACTATCGAGATAGTTCCGGCGCTAGGAGAAAGGTCCAAGAAACTTTTAAACCAGCTGGGTTATGGAAACATCAATGTCATGATTGCCGACGGCTACAAAGGTTGGTCCGGAAAAGAACCCTTCGACGCTGTGATCGTAACTGCCGCTCCGCCAAAGATACCTCAACCGTTGTTTAAGCAATAGAAAATCGGTGGTCGCATGATTGTTCCGGTCGGCAACGCGCGACAGGAACTAGTGATCATTCACCGCACGGAAAATGGCTACGAACGAAAAAAAGTGCTTCCCGTTGCCTTTGTACCAATGACAGGAGAAGCCCAAAAATAATCAGGGTTACTCAAAACTTACCTTTCAAGAAAATTTCGAGGTTCTTACCAGTTCTTTAGCAATTCGTCCCAGTATTTGTTGAGCTTTTCGACATCGGAGAAGGTTTTCTTCACCACCGCTTCTTGAGAAGCAGGATCATGATAGAAGAAAGTGATCGTCTTCTCGACTTCGTTTTTCTTGAAAAGATAAACTTGGCTTTTGTTCACGCAAACGGGATGCCCCTTTTCGTCTACACCTGCCTTGATCACCTTAAGCTTCGCTTCCGACTTGTCAAAAATGGCGCCTGTGAAAAAAGCCGCCGACAGCATTAGAATAATTCCGATGAGGATCCTGTTCAATTTAGTCATGTTGGTACTTCTCCTTAGTTGGTTGTCTGAATTTAGACTCATTATCACGAACAAAAGGATAGAGTCGCTCAAGGCAAAGTTTTTTCGGGCTATAAAGGAGGATTTGGTGAAAGGATGACTCGAATCACAGGTCGTGGTCTTGACTATAATGGCTCAACCTCGTTTGCTGAAGATGAAGATCAGAAGGAGAAACCCTCGTCACGACTTGTACGCTAAATCAATTTTCCCTTCATGAGCAAAATAGTCATATTCCCGATCACCATCTTTTCATCGGCTCTTTTTGGGTTGGCTGAAAATCCCGCAAGCCTTCACGGTTTGGCCGTTCATCAAAGGAATGGAGACAACCGATGCAGAAGTTTGGACTATGAGAACGCTTTGAAAACATACCAATACGTACTATCGCGAAGGCTGCCTCAACAGGGTAATCGTCATCACGACATAGGTGTTTTATACAACAACATGGGAGTGGTCTACTACCATAC
>CAZWTI010000322.1:0-6819 GCA_964637065.1 uncultured Puniceicoccaceae bacterium | reverse complement strand
TTGCCTCCTTTTTCCTGAAACAGGCTTTCGAAGGCGCATGCCAGGTTTACGGCAACGGTGGATTTGCCTACGCCTCCCTTTCCACTGGCACCGGCCACGATATGACGTACTTCCGGCAAGGGATTGCAGGCGGCTTGTGGGCGGGTCCTGGTTGGGTCTCTCTGAGGCGGCGGCGTCTGGCTTTTTTTCACAATGACCCGAACGTCAGTGTCCTTTACTTCTTCCAAGGTAAGTAAGGCGTTCTCGACATCTTCCTTCAGCCGCGAAGGCACCGCCGGGTCTGAGCTGGTTAGTTCCAACGCGGCGGAAGCTATCCCGTCAGAGATAGAGATTTCACGAATGAGCCCGAAAGAGACAATATCTCTGCTGAAACCAGGATAATTGACGCCCTTCAAAGCTTCCAGTAATTTTTCCTTGTCCATAAAAAAGCTACCTATGAATGCCCTTGTCTTCTGGGCGAGCAAACGAAATCGACCCTTAAAATTGAGCGTTTGTCCCCAAGGTCAGTCAAATATGTTTAAATTGGCCGTTATATTTTGCGGTTCTTTGTGTGTGGATTGAAATGAGGATAATTATGAAGGTTGGCTTTTATGCGATGTCTATGCGGGCAGCTGTTTCGCTTGCAGCGGTTGCCTTTGGAACCACGTTGACTCGGACTGATCATTCATCGGGTCTGGCAGCTCAGACGAGGAAGGTAATCGAGTTGCCGCCCATTAAGTCGGCCCTAGACCGAAAACAGTTTTGGGTTGATTTCGGATCGACACCACCCGAAATGGCCAAGGTCGCCAGCAGGGCTTTTCGCCTTCATGGTGGCTACCGAGAGGTTCCTGTTTCCAAAGGGCATTTTAGCTTTGAGTTCAAGCCAGCAGGTTCCGCCCAAGTCGGTATGCGAATTCTGCGTGGCAATCCGCGCACACAAGCTTTTTCTCAAGTTTTTTCCGGTTCTGATCAAATGGGTGCGCTCCTGTCGGCCTGCGACACGGCGGTGGAGAAAACGCTTCGGATTCCAGGTTTTTTCTCGGGACGGGTGGCTTTTCTCTCGGACAGGACTCTTTCCAAGGAGATTTACATGGGCAACGCTCTTCTTGATCCCGTGAAGTCTCTGACGAACTTCAAGAAGTTAACTTACAACGCCAGCTGGAGCGCTGACGGACGCGGCATTTTCTTTACCAGCAACCGTCATACCTTCAACAACGTGTTCCATCTGAATTTAACCGACAAAAGAATTTCCACGATCGCCAAATACCGAGGCAACAACCTGAGAGCGGCTCAAAACCCTAGGACGGGGCAGTTGGCGCTGATTCTCTCCACCACCGGCAATCCTGAGCTTTGGCTTGCAGATAAAGTGAAGGTGAGGCCGAGGCGAATCACAAAGAATAAGAGCAACGAGTCGGGACCTTGTTGGTCTCCCGATGGGCGTCGCCTCATCGTCACCTCCGATGTCAGGGGCAAACCCCAGCTTTATGAAGTCAAGCTTGCGAGTGGGGCTTTATCCCGCGTTCCAACAAACGTCAGTCGTCATTGCTCGGAAGCTTCTTGGAATCCGCGAGATGACCGAAAGATTGCCTTCACGGCCGCAGTGGGTGGGGGGTTCCAAGTTTGCCTTTACGATTTCGGTACCGGCAAGAGTCGAATACTTACTCCCGGCGGTTCGGACGGTATTCAGCCTTGTTGGGTTAATGATGGACGCCATCTCATTTATACCCAGCGCTTTCGAAGTGGTTCCCAGCGCCTGATGATTCTGGATGCCGAGGGCGAAGGGGCAAAGCCCTTGCCTATGCATGGTGGAAATTTCGGAAATTGTTCCCAGGCTAGTTTCTTTTATCCACGTTTCTGACGAGGCAGACGCCAAGTTTTTCACTCGCCAGAGATGGTGAGACAGCCCTAGCATGACCTCATGTTCCATCGGGCCATTTTAGGATTTGTTGCTTTTTGTTTCTGGCATTCCCTGATCCAAGCGGACGAGAAGACCCGTGTCCGTTTGCATTCCGGATCGATGGTGGTTGGCGAGTTGCTTAAGGAAAGTCCCGAGAACTTGGTCGTCGACCTCGGTTTCACGGTCTTGAACATACCGCGTTCTTCTGTAACTAACATTGATAAACCGATGGGCCTTCCACCCAAGTCCAGCAATGTCTTCGGCTCTTCTCTTTTTCGCGAGAATGCTAATGCCAAGGGGGGATCTCTGCGCCAACTGGTGGCTCGGCTCGGAGAGGCGGTCGTAATGGTTCGTACCCCCGTGGGCTTGGGCTCGGGATTCCTGATACATCCTGATGGCTATCTAGTTACGAACGACCATGTAATCGCGGGCGAGCGAAAACTTTCCGTTACGCTCTTTCGCCGCACAAAGACGGAGTTGATAAAGGAAAACTTCGATAACGTTCGCATAGTGGCTGCAGGTGGAAACGTGGACTTGGCTTTGCTCAAGATTGAGGGTGCTAAGGGGAAAGACTTTCCAACGGTTCCTTTTGGTCGTTCCGAGGATTTGAGACAGGGTGACCGGGTCTTCGCTATCGGAAACCCTCTTGGCCTTGAACGAAGCGTTTCCGAAGGTATCGTAAGCTTGCGCAATCGCATTATCCAGTCACGCCTGCATGTTCAGACCACCGCCGAGATAAATCCCGGAAACTCGGGCGGTCCTCTCTTTAATTATCGTGGAGAGGTAGTGGGGGTGAACAATCTCAAGATCGTCTCTACGGGAGCCGAGGGTTTGGGTTTTGCAATACCCGTGCGGGCACTCAGGACGTTTCTAATGAACCGTGACGCCTATGCCTTCGATCCCCGCAATCCGAACGCCGGGTTTCGATACAATTCTCCCCCACGCTGATTCTTCCTCCATCCTTCCATGAAAAAAATATTTTGTCCATTTCTTGTCTTCTTTGTTCTAACTCTTCTTCTTTCCGCAAAGAAACGTTTGGCGGAATACCTGCCCGAGAATGCGTGGGTAACCATGGAGATAGAGAATTTAGGCAAACTCCAGACAGAACTCAATGAAGGTCCGTTTGGGAAGATCTGGAATCATCCCGCAATCGATAAGGTTCGCGCACGACTGATAAAACAGTTCCCCAAGAATGCAGAGAACGGACCCTCCAAGGAGTTCCTTGATAGGATGATCGAGTTTTCCGAAAAGCTTACCGGCCAAGTGGCTTTTGGTTTCGGAGGAGTTGAGAACATGTTGGAGACCGACGAGAATGATAAACGAGGTTTGCCGGAGGCTGTACTCCTTGCTGATACCACAATGACTTCTGATGATCTTGAGGAATTCATGCTCTGGTTTGAGAAAGAAGTTAAGGGATCCGGAGGAGATATTCTTATGGAGAAGGAGGAGGTTGCGGAAGAGGACGTATTCTTTTTATGGAATTCGGATCGCCCTGAAGAGAAGGAAAGTCGTTTGGGGATTTTCGTTGTGGATGGAGTTTTCTGTCTTGGCGGCGGACGTTCCACGGTTGAGGAGATGGTCGAAAGCATTGTGGACGAACCTTCCGGCGGAATCTTGGATAATCCCGACTACCGTGACGTCTTTGACGAAGTCGGTTCCGGCGACGTCCGTTTTTTCGTCAACTTCCGAGGTCTTGGCGACATTCTTGACTTTGTTCGTCAGTCTGAAGACATGCAGGTTCCCGAAAATCCCTTTGGTGTCACAACCAAGGGAATCCTCGATGCCCTTGGTCTGGAGGGTCTGGAATGCGTTGGTCTTGGAATGGACTTCGGTAAGGAAGGCCTGGAAATCGGCTCGGCTTTGTTCATGGGCAAGCGTGAAGGCTTGCTTCAATTGATGCGTTATCCCAAGGGCCATGCTCCTTTAGTGCCTTTCGTCCCTTCGGGTGTGTTTGCCGCCACCGTGGCTCGCTATGACCTCGGAGCGGTTTGGCCTGTTGTTGAAGAGATCATTCGCAAGGTCAGCCCCGCGCTCCATCTCCTGGTCAATTCCCAGATTCAGGCATTCGAGACCAAGGCCGGCGTGAACGTTCGCAAGGATCTGCTCGGTGGCTTTGGCGAGGAAATAGTTACTTTTTCAGACCTGAAGGCCTTGGAGAACCTTGAGGATCTTGACGATTCCGAATTGCCCGTGGGCGAGTTTTACGCCATCTCTCTGCGTGACTCCGAAGTCTTTGATCGCGCTCTTCGCACAATGTTGGATGCCTTCGCTCCCGGAGCTGAATTGTTTCAGGATCGTGAACACAAGGGAGTGACCGTTAGGACTATGCGTGGTACCGAGGGGGCCGGAATTGATATCTCCTATGCTATTACTTCCAAGTGGTTGTTACTGAATGTGGGTGATCGTTCACGCATGCTCCGTGCGATTAATCGTTTGGAGAAGTCCCGGAAAAGTCTCTGGAAAAAACCATCCATCGTCGCGGCCCTTCGTGAAGCGCCCGAGGATGTGAAGCAATTGGATTATCTAGATATGGGAAATATGATGGAGTTCCTCTTTCCGCTTCTAGGCATGGCTCTCGAGGAAAATTTTGGTGAAACCTTTTTTGAGGATGATTTGCCGTCACTTCCCTATTTTATGCTTGGGTGGACGCGCGACTCGAAGCGAGGATTCATTAGTAAGGCCAAGCTGTTTCGCAAGGAACAACGATGAGTAGGCTGTTTTTCTTGTCACTTGCCTTTTTTCTTGTCGGCTTGAGTTTTCTCTTTGGGGAAGAAGAAGTTAACGCAACTCGATTTCGCTTTCTCGGACCAGAGGTCGTAAAGATCGACTGGAATGCACGCTCTCTCCACGCCGCGGACCTGAACGATGATGGGTTGACGGACCTCGCTCTAGTCAACCGAGATCGCTCTCGTATCGAGGTGCTTTATCGCCGTAAGCCAGGCCAAAAAGTGAAGCGTGTCCTGCCGTCGCGAATAGATCGTTGGGAACCGGTTCTTGATGACGCTCCATATGTGCGGGAAAATTTTCCCATCGACGAAGTTGTAACCTCATTGACCACAGGCGATCTGGATGCCGATGGCAAGCTCGACATGGTTTACGGGGGGGCCGAAGATGGTGTTCACGTTCGTTTCCGCAACAATGACAACTCATGGAGTGACCCGCTCGAGGTCGATGCCGGGACGCTTCGAGCCGGGACAGGATCTTTGGATGCGCGGGATTTGGACGGTGATGGCTCTATTGAGTTGCTGGCCCTTGTCGAGAAAGGTCTGGAAGTCTTTCGGTTCGACGGAAGAGAACTCAAGGGACAACCAGTTCTCTACCGGGAAGATTCGGAGCGTTCACGCGGACTTCTGTTTGCAGATATCGATGGAGATGGTCAGGACGACTGGTTATATCTTGCCCCCGGGAATGATCGTGGAATTCGCACCCGATTATGGCGTGATTCAGGTTTCGGTCCAGAAACTGCACACGACTTCTCCTCTCGTTCCGGAGTAAACGTTTTGCCCCGTGGAATCGATGGACAAGGTACGCCCTCCTTTGTCGCCGTCGAGGCCGATACCGAAAAAATCTCAATCTTCTCGGTTTCTTCGAAGAACCAGCCGAAGAAGAGTGCCCAAGCTTGGTCGCCACTTGTTCGCGACCTTTTTGGTTCGTCAGATGAGACGGTCTCCTTCGCTACTTCAGACTTTGACGGGGACGGTCACCTCGACATTGCAGCAGCGTCAGCTTCTACTGCGGAAATCTTGTTCCTCCGAGGAAGTCCTGATCGGGGCTTCTCTTCACCGGCGTCCTTCCCTTCCTTTCGCGGTATTTCTTCCTTGGCTTCAGGCCGTCTTTACGGGGAAAAGGGTGGGGTGGCACTAGTGGTTGTTAGCCTTGAAGAGAAACTCGCCGGAGTGTGTCGTTTTAGGAATGGGAAGCGTTTCAGTTTTCCCGTTGATTTGCCATTGGATGAAGATCCTGTGGAAGCCGTTTGCGCCGATCTCGATTCTAATGGACTTGACGAGGTTTTCATCGTGGTCAAGGAACGCTATGATTACGAACTGCTCCGCTTTCTCATTGACGACAAGGGGCGATTCTCAGGAGGCGGTAGGATTGAGCTTAAGGGAGTTAAGCGTGATCCTTCAGGGCTTTTCCCTTGCGACCTCAATTGCGACGGGAATCTCGATCTTTTGATCTTAGTCCCTCGTGGTCCCGCACTCATTCTCCTTGGTGATGGCACGGGAAAACTCATCCCTGCCGCCGAGTCATCTGCCATCCGCAAGAGCATGCTTGCCGATCTACTTCCTTCGCAAATAGGATTTGCAGATGTCAATAATGACGAGAAAGAGGACCTTCTCGTTGCCGGGTCAGGATTCATTCGAGCCCTAACTCTCAAGGAAGGAGAGCTTAAGGTTATCGATCAGTTCAATTCTCGCTCGGGGAAAGGTGACTTGTTGACGCCCTTTGCATTGGATGTCTTGGGAAATCCCGATTCAGAGGTTCTCTTTTATTCTTCCGATAGTGAAGGGTTCGAGGCTCTTTCCCGTGATGCCGACGGTGTATTCAGGCATGCTCGGTCTTTTCGCACGGGTCGCCTCCAATTGCGGGGACTGCTTAAGCGGAAAGTTGCTAAGTCGAAAGAATTGTTGGCTTTCGACAAGGGGGGCTTTCTTCGGATCCAGACAAAACATAGAGCAAAATTGCCCGTTCTTAACGTCCAGTCAACATACCTTACGGACCTTCGAAACATCTCCCATGATGCCGTGGATTGTGGGGATTTCGATTCCGACGGCCGACTGGACCTGCTTTGCCTCGACGCATCCCGACATCTCCTCGAATTCCTTCGATTCGATGTTGGTCAAAACCAGTGGCAAAGTGTTCTTCGATTCCATGTTTTCGAGAAAAACATGCATTACCAAGGACGTAAGGGTGGTGCGGCTGAACCTAGGGAAGGCCTTGTT
>CAZWTI010000321.1:0-2650 GCA_964637065.1 uncultured Puniceicoccaceae bacterium | reverse complement strand
AGGGGCAGGCGAATGGACGCACCTCTACGCCGAACCCGGAAACACGGCCTGCAGTCGCGATCAAAACGTGGCTGCCGACCTTTCCCTGCAATGGGGCGGTCGCCCAGGCCCGGAAAGGCTTCTGGATCGCCACCATCGCTCGGTCTCCCCCCTTTACAAGAACGGCTTGCTGTTCATTCCGGGCAACGAGCGAATTTTCGGTGTCGACGGCTACAACGGTACCGTCCTTTGGGAAACGGAAGTTCCCGAATCGCGCCGAATCGCCATAATGCGCGACTGCGGTTCGATGGCGGTGGACGACGATTTCATATATGTGGCGAGTGGCCGCCATTGTCTCGCTCTCAAGACCCGTACAGGTGAGGTAGGCCGCCGAATTTCCATTCCGGAGAAGAACTTGGCAAGCAGCCATGAATGGGGATACGTCGCCAAGGCAGGTGACTTGCTGATCGGTTCGGCCGTTCAGAAAGGTGGCATCCGCCGACAACACGGGCACGAAGGCATTCGAGAAACCTACTGGGATGACCGCCCCCCCGTGTGCAGCGAATTCCTCTTCGCAATCGATCCGAAATCAGGCAAGGCTCAATGGACGTACAAACCCAGGCAGAACGGCGTGCTCGTGAACTCGAGCCTTGCGATCGACGCCGGGAAGATTCACTTCCTCGAAAGTCCCCTTCCCGACGAAAAAGGTCGCCTGCCATACGACAAGATTCTCGCCGAGAGCAAAGGCTTCATAGTCACGCTCGATCTCGCGACCGGCAAGTCCATCCGCCGCGAACAATTGCCGGCGAAATCCAGCGTACAGAATCTCTATGTCGTCGCGACCAAGGGGATTGTCCTGGTGGTGAATTCCCGAAACGAGAAAACCGTGCGTTACGACGTCCGCGCCTACGACGCCGAATCGGGAAAACTCCTTTGGGAACGCATCCAAGACAACAAGCTCAAACCAAATGGCTCCCACGGCGAACAGGATCGCCACCCGGTCGTCCTCAACGATGAACTATACGTCGAGCCCATGGTTTACAATCTCCACACGGGAATACCATTGGAAGGACGCAAATTGGCGCGAGGCGGCGGTTGCGGCTCCATTTCGGCCTCCGCAAACGCTCTTTACTTTCGCTCCCGCAATCCGACTGCCTATCTTCCCTCCACCGGCAAGTTCAGCAAGATCACCAGCGTCAGTCGGCCCGGATGCTGGATCAACGTCATTCCCGCAGGTGGCCTCTTGCTCATCCCCGAGGCCAGCTCCGGTTGCTCCTGCGCCTTTCCCATACAGTGTTCCCTCGCCTTCACGCCGAAAGGCAGCGTCAAGAAACGATGAAGCCGAAACTCAAGGTCAAGCTCGTCGTGGTTCTCACCGCATCCATGCTTCTCAACGTGTTTCTGCTTTGGGAAGTGAAACGCAAGTCAGACCACGCCAAGAACCTGGAGCAAAGGATGAATGCCCTTCAGTCGGGAAAAAACTGAACTCACTGGCCACCACTTGCCGCAAGACGAGATATCTGAGATGCCAATGCCTTCCATCTCAAATTAACCCTGAAACACCTAGGTCAAACCGCTTATTTCTTCCCTTGGATGGGAGCGGGTCGCCAGATGGCCTTTTCGGACGAATTTTTCAAGATCTTGTCGATCCACTCGCGGTTCGCGGCAACCTGAGGCCCCATCCCTCCGCCATGAATGACGGCAAACAAGACGTCCCTCTTGGGCGTTTTCTGCTCGAACACCCAGCCTCCCCCGCTGTCTCCGGCTTTACCGGGACGAGAACCCTTGGCAGGCTTGCTATGGTAGATTCGGTTGCCGTTTCCCTTTCCTCGACACCCGGAAACGGTTTTCAAGCCGTGTCCACGACTTACGAAGGTGAAGGCAAAAGTCTTGTGTTTGGCGCTCAACCTCGTGGAGCACAAGGCTACCGGCTCAATCTTGTTGACGGGCTTGGTTAGTCGAACAAGAGCAAGATCGGCTCCCGGACAAAGAAAAGCCTTTACCACGCCTCGCTCAACTCCATCCCCAAAAAGCAGCTTTACCTTCACTGCTCCCGGAGTCTTGCCCTTGATCACGGCCACGTGCTTTGCGGTTATCGCCCATGAAGGGGCAATCAAGGTCGCCGCACCCATGCCGATTCCCTTGCCCGCAGTCTTGTAACCACGCCACTTGCCCGCATATCCGAAATCCGGTTTTACGTTTGCAGCAAAAGAAACGGCGACCGGCAGAAACCCAAAAACAAAGCACCTCTTTAGTCTTCCTGACATGCTCTCAAGGAGTATTCGCAAAAGATGGTGAATCAATCCTATAAAGAAAAGGACATGCAACGGCAAAGGGCCGCATGCCTGCAGGCTTGCCACAACCTCCCTTGCCAACCTACCCCACCCCGGCGCCAAGCCGCAATGCTTTCCCGGCGTTGTGGGAAAAGGGAAAAGCGGACTCAACGAGCCTTGACGAGCGCTCCGTTTACCCAAGTCGCGTTGCCGTCGGGGCAATCCTGGCCGTGAGAGTGATGGTCCCAAGGATAGCCTTCGTCGGAAGCATCCAGCCCCTTCGTGGACATCAGGGTCCAGACCGTGTCTTCACGTTCTTCTCGACTCAGGTAGAACCCGGTGGGACCACCGGTGGGCATCATGCCGTCCTGAGGTCCGTCGTAACGGTAGTCGCTCAC
>CAZWTI010000320.1:0-16177 GCA_964637065.1 uncultured Puniceicoccaceae bacterium | reverse complement strand
GACCTTTTTGACGCCAAGGGCAAGTTCCTTCCCGATTTCGAGACGGCAGTGGACATTTTGGATGAGTTCGCGGCCATGTCGGAAAAGCAGATTGTAGTGCTGCCTGACCGAGGCACCATCTTCGACCCCGTCTTTTTCAGTGGTGACTTGGAGACCGGCGAAGTGCTCTCCGTTCCCGGAGCCGACTGGTACGGGCTTGACCTCTTCCAGCAGTTTGCCCCCGACATGAAGGGCTTGTGGGGCATGCTGCCACTCCCGACGTGGAAAGACAAGGACGGCAAGCTTGGTCCTCGGACCGCCACCTTCGCCGGACAAGGCTTGATGATTTGCCAAGGCAGCCCGAAGCATGATGCAGCTTGGGATTTCATCGAATTCGTGATGAAGGATTCCGATGCCAACGCCGAACGTTTCCTCCAAGGGAACAGCTTCCCTGCCTACAAGCCGACTTGGAAGGACAAGCGACTCCTCCGAAAACACGAATACTTCGACCAATCTATGGGCGAGCTGCTAGTTGAGTTGGAAAAGGAAATTCCGCCGGTGAACGTTAACCCGAAGCGACCCCAGGCCATTTTCCTCATGAAGGAAAACTACTTCGGCGCCATCATGTTTCAGTCTTTAGGTGCGCGTAAGGCTCTTCTCGAGTACCGAGAAGCTATCGAGGCCAAGCAAGGCGGTCTCAGATAAGTCGTTTCTTCCGTAGGTATTTTGCAGCACCGAAACGCAAGCCCCTCAACCCTTCTTTTTCTCCTCGGGCCGTTCTTCGGGTTCCTGCTTTTTTTCTGGGCAATCCCACTTGGGCTTGGTCTCGACCTTGCTCTGCAAAACCCGGATTACCTCCCGGACTACCGAGGAGATTCTTCTGGGAAACAAGGTGCCGGTCCTTTGCAGGGCGGGGGAGGTGCAGTCGACGGATCTTTGGATTGGCTGAACGTTTCCTGGGAACCTGAAGGGCAGCAAGTTGAACCTGTCGAGAAATACGTCGGGTTTGATAATTTCGGCTACGTTGTTGGCGACCCGAAGTTCCACAAGGCGCTTCGCAACACGACTATATATGTTGCTGCGACCATCATCATCATCTTGCCGCTTGCGTTTCTTCTGGCCCATTTCCTCAGGCAAGTTCCTGCTCGTTTGCGGCCAATCCTTAGCTTTCTTCTTCTTCTGCCCGGACTTTGTCTGCCGGGAGTCCTGTCCACGCTTTTTCATCTCTTCTTCCACGGGCGGGAAGGCGCGCTAAATCAATTTCTCGTACTTCCATTCGGTTTCGATCCCGTCAATTGGATGATGAATCCTTCATTCGTCCTTCCCGCTCTTGTACTTCAGGCGGTCTGGCGCTGGACGGGCTTCGTCACCCTATTCTTCCTTTGTGGCATGGAAGCCATTCCGAAGGCTTACTTCGAGGCCGCTCTTGTGGAAGGAGCCGGAACTTGGCGTATCTTACGGAGCGTTACCTTGCCTGCGGTCAGGCACATCGCCGTCTTTGCGGCCATCTTTCTCGTTGTGGACGGCTTCGCTTCCTTTTCGGGTGCCTACAACCTGATCGGTGGATCGGGGGGTATCCTTGACTCGGGGCTTCTTCTAGTCACCTATGTCTACCAAGTTGCCTTCCCCGGAGGTTCGGGGCAATTCGACTTTCCCGCCGCAGCCGCCATGAGCCTGCTAGTGGCCCCAATCACGGCCCTCATTCTCTACCTTCTCTTGTTCTTCAGGCCCCGTCGGGATCCAATCTCATGACTCCGGCACGATCAATCATTCTATCTCCCGCCGTTCTTCTTTCGGTGTTGGCGGGATTGGTCTTCACCTATCCCTTCCTCTGGTTGTTTCTTTCGGCGTTCAAGACGAACAAGGAAATCTACCAGCCACTTCTTCTCTTTCCCGCCGATTTCGAATGGGACGCCTTTGCCGCTCTTTTTTCCGGTGAATATCTGGACTTTCCCCGCTACTTTCTTAATTCCGTTTGGGTTTCCGTGGCCCAAGCTCTCCTGGCTGTAATCTTTACTGCCGGGGCGGGCTTCGCCTTCGCCAAGTTGCGCTTCCCCTGCAAGCGTTTCCTTTTTCTTCTGGCTGTTCTCGTAATTTTGCTCCCTCGCCAAGCCCTAGCGATTCCTCTCCTTGAATGGCTTGCATGGCTGGAGCTTAATGGAAGTACCTGGGCTGTTATCCTGCCCGGCATTGCCAGCGGCATAGGAATCGTATTCTTCACTCAGGTTTTCCGTCAACTTCCCGACGAGCTTCTGGACCTCGCCCAAGTCGAGGGTGCATCCACAATTCGTTGTTATCTTACCGTCCTTCCGTTGGTGGCGCCCGCACTCGTTACCTATGGGCTGATCCACTTGATCTTGGCTTGGCAGGAGCATCTCTTCCCGCTTCTCCTCCTCTCCGACCAGAACCATACTCTTCCACTCGGGTTGGCAAAGCTGCGTGATTCAAGTCATCGCATCCCCGAGGCGGTGGCCATGGCTGCTGCGACCTTTACCTTGCTTCCCGTCGCTGTTCTCTTCGCGGTGTTTTATCGCAAAATGCGGACCGCCTTAACCGAGCTAACCCTCCACTGACAAGTTTTTGCCGGAAGTTTGGTCGAACAGATGACAGCGTTCAGGGACTAGCTTTAGGCCCACGAATTCTCCCTCGGCAATTCCTTCTCTAGCAGGACTCTTCGCAACGATCAATTTATCGCCGACAGACAGGTGCAGCAGTCGGGCCTCTCCGATGTCCTCCACCACTTCAATTCTACCGCGAATTCCGTCATCCTCTGTTCTCGCCAAGGACAGTTCTTCGGGTCGCACGCCCAAGATCACGTTTTCGGTTTCCGCCTTTCTTGTTCTTGCCTTGAGTGCGATTGCCATTTCTCCGAACCTGAAGATATCGACGTCTCCTTCTGAGCTCAATTCTCCCTCGATCAAGTTCATGGCCGGCGATCCTATGAAACTTGCCACAAAAGTATCTGCGGGATGGTCGTAAACTTCTCTGGGAGTTCCTATTTGACGAATCTCGCCTTCATCCAAGACGCAGACCCGGTCGCCCAACGTCATGGCTTCCACCTGATCGTGGGTTACGTATAGCGTGGTCGTTTGCAGCTCGCGGCGCAAGAGCTTCAACTCCCGCCGCATGTCCACTCGCAGGCGTGCATCCAAATTGCTGAGCGGTTCGTCCATCAGGAATGCGGCGGGCCGTCGAGCTATGGCTCGACCGAGTGCAACGCGTTGCCTTTGTCCTCCGGACAAGGCGCCCGGTTTTCGATTAAGCACCCCCTCCAGTCCCAGCTTTTTCGCTACTTCCCCGATTCTATCGTCCACTTCTTGGTTAGGAGTTTTTCTGACCCGTAAACCGAAGGCCATATTTTCGAAAACCGTCATGTGCGGATAAAGCGCGTAGTTTTGGAAGACCATCGATAAGTCGCGGTCCTTTGGAGCCAGTTCGTTTGAGGGTCGTCCTCCGATTCGCAACGTTCCCGAGTCGATGGTTTCCAGTCCGGCCACCATTCGCAGTATTGTCGTCTTGCCGCAACCCGAGGGACCGACCAGCACAAGGAATTCGCCGTCTTCGACCATCAAGCTCACGTCCCTAACGGCACACACTCCGTTTGGATACGTCTTGCACAGTTTGTCCAACTTGACTTCAGCCATTACTATCTCTCGTTTTATACGTTGCGGACTGAGAGGAAAGACGAAAGGTGATCATTCACGCTTGTCGGCTTAGTCCCCGGCAATAGTTTGAAGTGCGTGAAGCTAAGGTGGAAAACTGTTCGGCTTTTTATGTCATGCGTTTCGTTTGCCCTTTTTGCGGGGTGCGTTGGCGAGTCGGGGGACAGGGGCACATCGTTCGACCTTGCGGGAAATTCCCGACGCCCCGAGGCTCTTGTAGCTGAGTGCGGCATCTGTCACAGTACCTTGGAAGCCCAGCGAGGCCCAATTCTCAATGGCATGGACCAATGGTACCTGCTTGATCAAATCCAGAAGTTCCATTCCGGGGTGCGTGGGGAAAACCCCGAAAATCGTTCCGAATACCTAATGGGCACCGCGGCCAAGAAAATCCTTAATGACTTTGAGATGGCTTATGCCGCGCACTGGTTCGCCACGCAGAAACCCATGCCTGCGATTCGAACCGTCCGCGGCGACTCGGAGGAAGGGGCGAAGCTTTACGCGATGCGATGCGCCTCTTGTCACGGTGAGCATGCGGAAGGAAACGCCACCCTAATCTCTCCTTCCCTTACCTCTCTCGAGGGGTGGTACTTTCTTGACCAGATGCGAAAGTTTCGAACTCACGTACGGGGCAACAGTCCCGCCGACATCGGCGGGCAAACTATGGCTGCCGCATCCGCGAACCTGACTAACCAACAGCTTCGCAACGTAGTCGCATACGTGGTGAAAGAGTTTGGGCCGCCCGAGGCGCCATCCCTGCGAGAGGAACTCTTGCGACGATTTGCCGAAGGTAGAGAGCGGAATGCAACGGAAGCGAACGGGACTTCCGAACCCTAGCCAACGCTGCGCCTAATGATCTCGAGACGTTCCGGAGTGCCGACGTCGTCCCAGATTCCGTCATGCCGAATGCCGCCGACCCGATTTTCAGCTATCGCGTTGCGCAAGCGCGGGACGATGGAAAACTTCTCCACCTTTGCCCCGTCGAGGATGCGGGGATGGTAGAGGGCAATCCCAGCATAGAGCAGGTCGGGACTTTCGGCCTCGACCACTCGACCCTTCTCGGTGAGCGAAAAGTCCCCTCTCTCACGCCAGGTGGGCTTGGGCACGAGATAAAGCAGGACGTCGTCTTCGGGAGGAAGAGTTTTGGGAATGTCGTTGAAGTCGAGATTGCACCAGACGTCCCCGTTCACCACCAGAAAAGTTTCATCCCCGAGCAGGGGCAATGCCTTGGCCAGTCCGCCACCCGTCTCCAGTGGTTCGGGTCCCTCGTCTGAGTAAGTGATGAGCAAACCCCACCTCGACCCGTTACCGAGGGCGTCCGGAATTTTTGATCCTAGGTGTCCGAGATTAATTACGATTTCGTCAAAACCTGCAGCTGTAAGTTTCTCCAGATGATATTCCACCAAAGACTTGCCGTCTACCTCAACAAGTGGCTTGGGGGTATGGTCAGTGAGCGGTCTGAGGCGCTTGCCGTAACCAGCGGCCAGAATCATTGCCTTCATAGTTGAGTTTGGTCTAGCCGAGCAGACGGGCATCGGAAACTAATGCCCGGAGTGGTTCCAGTTCAGGCCAACGCCCGAGGACTGTTCGAACGTAGCGAAGGACGCGGGGAACATGGTCAAGGTAGCCGTCCTTGCCGTCACGTAGCTTGAGGCGGTGAAAGATTCCGATGCACTTCAGGTGACGCTGAAGGCCCGTGAAGTCGAACCATCTGAGAAAAACATCGTCCCCAAGATCCTCGGAAATGAACCCTCCCTCGGTCAAACCTTTCTTGTGGGCTAGTGCCTTGTCCCGTATCCAGTCCTCTTCGTTGTCTACGTAGCAGTCGCGCAGGAGGGAGACCGGATCATAGGTTGCCGGACCATGCAGGGCTCCCTGGAAGTCGATTACTCCGGGTTTTCCATCTGGCAGGACGAGGAGGTTTCGGCAGTGGAAGTCACGGTGTACGAAGACTCGAGGTTGTGCCAAGAAAGTCTCCACGAGAATCGAGGTTACGACTAGGTATTTTTCCTGAGGGAATTCCGGCAGGCACCATTCGCGGAAGATTTCCAATTCCATGCGAACCCATTCCTCGTCATAGTTTTCTAAGGTTTCGGCTTCTTTCTTCAGCCCCGTCTGGAGCTTGAGGATTTCGAATAGGGCCAAATCGTAAAGTCTGTCACGTTGGACGCCTTTAATGGCCTCCTTATAGTGAAGGTCTCCGAAATCCGTCAATATTAAGAAGCCTCGTTCCAAGTCTTGATCGAGAATTTCGGGGACTCGCACCTTTGCGCTTCGCAACTGTTCCCCAATCCGTACGAAAGGTTCGCACGGTTCCTTCTCAGGAGGGGCGTCCATGACCACGAAGGTTTCATTTTCAACCTGTAATCGAAAATACCTTCTGAAACTGGCGTCCGCCGACGCTACGCTGAGTTTGCCTCCTCGAAAGCGAGGCAATCCTTCCAGCCAACATGCTATTTCTTCTTGTCGCGAATCCACCACAACATCCATGGCGAACTCTCGTTTGCCGGAAGCGTGGCGTTCGTCAACGAAGAACGCAGTTCAAGGCAAAGTTCTCAGGCCTCGATGTTGGCCCAGACGTGAACGTGGGGCTTGCCGCGGAAGTACCAGATCATCTTCGGGCCTTCCACTTGCCAGACGTCCCAAACTCCGTCGTCGCCGATGTCCTCCTTCTTGTAGTAGGATAGGTGGAGCTTGTCGAGGTCGTTGGCCTTTATGAGCTTCATGGCCTCTTCTGCATCCTTCTTGCGGAAGGGAGCCAGCAGGTCGCCCAACACCTTGCCCAAGAGATTTTTCTGATCCGCTGAAAGTTCGGAGGCGGGGAGTCCCTCCAGTCCTTTGGTGGAACCTTTGGTCTGTATGGTCTTGTTTCCGCGCTCACCTCGACTGCGCTTGTCCAACAGAGCCACTTTGCGTTGCTTGCCGTCCAATGCCTTGTAAAGCTCGTTGGCGCGCTTGGCTTGAAACCAGTATGCGTTGCCTGGATGGTTGGGTTCCTCGTGAAAACCTCGGGCGGCATGCCCGTAGAAGATCGGGCCCCCGAATGCCACGCCCTCAACTGAGTCGCCGTCGCAACGTCGGGTTGCATGGCGCCCAGTATAGACAAACTCGAACTTGCCCGAACCCGGTTTGCCGAACAAGCCGATGGAGCCTTTGGCGAAGCCCCCGTCGTGTTCAACCTGATCCAGTACCTTTCCCGCGTATTCCGGGCTGTGCAACTTCAGGAATATTTCCTGAATCATGGCTTGTTGATCCTTGGAGAATTGACTGACTCGGGTCTTGTTGATGTGCCAGTTGTTGTCCACCTTGGAGCGCAAGGGATGATCGAAGGGAAGACAAATCGCTTCTCGCTGTTCTTCGCTTAGGCTTTTGTACAGCGTAGTTACGAGGGTTTCCGAAGCCGCTCCCTTGGTCACGTCCGGGCGAGCCAATGCGGTGGCGGAGTCCAGCAAAAGGGAACCTGCGGATACGGCGGCGGCGCCACCTGCAGCCGTGGCTACGAACTTCCGGCGGGAGAGGGAGGAATTTTGTTCGGTCATGATGTGTATGGTTTTATTATTGTTCTCGTTTTAAATGCAGAGGGCCGTTCTATGCAAGGATGTCGTGTACGACCTTGGAACCCTCGACGCCGGTAAGACGTTGGTCGAGACCGAGGTAGCGATAAGTGAAGCGTTCGTGGTCGATGCCGAGAGTGTGAAGGACGGTGGCGTTTAGGTCGTTTACGTGAACGGGATTTTCGAGGATGTTGTATGCGAAGTCGTCCGTCTTGCCATACTCGAAGCCAGCCTTTATTCCTCCGCCTGCGAGCCACATGGCGAAGGCGCGACCGTGATGGTCCCGACCGTGGTTGTTCTTGGTTAGTTTTCCCTGTGAGTAGATAGTGCGGCCGAATTCGCCGCCACAGACTATGAGGGTGTCCTGCAGGAGACCTCTCTGCTTTAGGTCCTTTACCAAGGCAGCTGCAGGTTGGTCGATGTCCTCGCACTGTTGCCGTATCTTGGAAGGGAGGCTGCCGTGTTGATCCCATCCGCGATGGAATAACTGAACGTATGGAACTCCGCGTTCGGCGAGGCGCCGTGCGATCAGGCAGTTATGGGCGAATGAGCCTTTGCGACGAGCGTCCTTGCCGTATAGGTCGAGGACGTGAGCGGGTTCGTCCGCGAGGTCGACGAGTTCGGGCACGCTCGTCTGCATGCGGTAGGCCATTTCGTATTGAGCGATGCGCGTGTCTATTTCGGGATCTCCCGTTTCACGTCGCTTGGCTTGGTTGATTTTGGCGATGCCGTCGAGCATGGAACGACGCATATCGCGGGAAACACCCGGTGGATTTGAAAGATAGAGGACCGGGTCTCCTGCCGAGCGAAATTTGACGCCTTGGTGCTTCGAGGGAAGAAAGCCGCTGCCCCAAAGGCGATCATATAGGGCTTGGGACTGACCACGACCCTTGGATATCATCACGACGTAACCGGGAAGATTCTTATTTGGACTACCGAGTCCCCAATCCAGCCAAGCTCCGAGCGAGGGCTTGCCCGGTTGTTGAACACCGGTGTTTATCGCAGTTATGGCGGGGTCGTGGTTGATAGCCTCGGTATGGACGGACTTGATGATCGTGATGTCGTCGGCTATGGAGGCTATATTGGGAAGAATCTCGCTGAACCAGCTTCCGTTTTGACCATGTCGGGCAAACTTGAACATGGGCGCAACGCAGGGAAACGACTTTTGTCCGGAGGTCATGCCTGTGATTCTCTGCCCTTGGCGAATGGAATCCGGTAGCTCGATCCCGTGAATCTTCCGCATGGCCGGGTGGTAGTCGTACATGTCGATGTGCGATGGGCCACCTGAGAAGAAAAGATAAATGATCCGCTTGGCGGTGGGCTTGAAATGAATTCCGCCCAGAGTGCCGGATAGGCCTGCATGGGATCCGGGTATTCCTGCAAGGGCAGGGTTGAGCAGGTGTGCGGCACCGAGCGCACCCAAGCCTCTGGCTCCCAAGTTAAGGAGCTGACGACGGGTGAGAGCTTGTTGTAATTCGAGTGGCGTCATGACTATTTCAGTGGTTCGAATTTCTATTCCCTGTTGATCGTTTCGTCCAGGTTCAGGATCATGCCGGCAACGATAGTCCAGGCCGCGTGCTTGGGGGCTTTCAGGGATTCGTCGCGCTTGGATTCTCCAACTGCCAAGAGTTTTGTGGCGCGATCGGGTTCCTTCTGAAAGATTGCGTGGTGTTCGTCGTGGGCCGCCTTCAGGACGGAGTGGCGCAGTTCGTCGGCTGGGCGCGCGGTGGCTAACTCAAACGCGTAGTTAAGGCGAGTGGTGAAGTCTTTGCGATTACTCTTCAGGATGCGGCGGGCGAAATGTCGGGCTGCCTCCACGAACTGTTCGTCGTTGAGGGTTACAAGGGCTTGCATGGGTGTGTTGGTTCGTTGGCGTTGCAGCACGCACTTCTCGCGAGTGGGCGTGTCGAAGGCCATGAGGGCGGGTTGGGGGGAGGAGCGTTTCCAGTAGGTATAGAGCGAGCGGCGATAAAGCTTTTCCCCCTTGTCTCGCGAGAAACGAAGACCGCCATTGAGAGACACTTCGTTCCATAGTCCCGGCGGTTGGTAGGGCTTTACGCCCGCGCCACCGAACTTGGCGACGAGAAGACCAGCGACGGCGAGGGCGTTGTCTCTCACGAATTCCCCCATCAGGCGAAAGCGAGGAGCGCGCGCAAGCAACCTGTTTTGAGGATCCTTATCAAGGTGATCCGCTGAAATCACCGAAGACTGCCGGTAGGTCGCCGACATCAGCATCTGCTTTATCGAGCGCTTTACGTTCCACCCGTTGTCACGGAGGTCTGCGGCGAGCCAGTCAAGGAGTTCGGGGTGTGTCGGCCAAGAACCTTGAGAACCGAAGTCGTTGGGAGAGTCCACGATGCCCCGTCCGAAGAAGGTTTGCCAGTGGCGGTTTGCAGTAACGCGGGAGGTGAGAGGGTGTTTCGGGCCGACGAGCCACTTGGCCATTCCGAGACGCGACTTCGGAAGGTCTTTTGCCATCGGGGGAAGAAACTTGGGAGTTTCCGGGATGATTTCCTTGCTTTTCTCGGGGCTGGAATAATTACCGCGCGTCAGAAGATAAGTCTTGCGCATCCTGTTTGTGGGGTTGTCCGCCATGATCATCGAGTTCACTCCCGAACTCTTGTTTAGCGAGGCGAGTTCTCCATCCAGCTTTCTACGTTGATCAACAAGACCCTTGTAGGGTTCGTCCAGTGAGTTCAGGTAGTACTCGAATAGAATCTTGGTCTGCGTGTCGGTACGCTCTGTCGGCGCTATGGCAAGCAAGGGGCCGATTGAATCTGATCCTGCGAGAGCCTTTACCTCTACCCCGGTAAGTTCGCGGTCGTAGAAGCGAACGTCGTCGATTTCAATTCCGTTTGCGGAAGCCGAGTTGAATCGGCGTCCAAGACGAAGCGGCTTGTCAGTTACAATTGTAGCGTTCAGACCGTCGGCCTCAACGTTATGGGCTTGTTTTTCACCGTTCAGGTATACGCTTGTCCCGGCTGCGGAACCAGTGCCGTTGTAGGTCACGAAGACGTGTTGCCATTGTTTAGCGGCAATCCTTTTCTTGGCGACTACCTTGACTGCATTGTTTTGCCAGCGATTAATGATGTGGGCTCCGGGAAAGCCGTTCTGCAGCCATAGGTCGTAACCTCGATAATTATTCGCCTTGTCCATTTTTCCGAAAACGCAACCGTTTTGATTGCCGTTAGGCGCCCTTACCCAACATCCGTAACTAAAGGGACGGTTCCATTCCAAGTTCCCAAAGTCCTTAACTTCAACGAAGCCGTTGCCTTCGATCTTGAGGCCGCCACCGAATTTGGCCGTAGAAGTCGATTTGGCTCTACCATGAAGACGGTTTTCTCCTTTTTTTCGCACGAGGTCGGAGGTGAGGTTCTTTTCGAAGGAATCGAGAGGCAGATGGGCGATAAGCCCGGAAGGCTCGATGGCTTTCTTGGCGCCTTTCTCTGCGACCTCCAGAAATTGCTCGTCCGACCATTGATCGAAAGGTTTCTTTGCTTCCTTTTTGCGGGCATCCAGCTTTTTCCCCAGCTCCTTCTTCTTGTCTTCGATTGAAGTCACCTTCTTCTCGTTGTCGGGATTGGTTACGTTTACGACGGGAGCTTGGTTGCCCTTCCTGGTCTGCATGCCGGGGTCTGAGTTGTTGTTGTAGAAGGCGAAGAACTGGTAGTATTCCTCTTGGGAAATGGGGTCATACTTATGTTCATGGCACTGCGCGCATTCCAAGGTCAGTCCCCTCCAGACGTTTCCCGTCGTCTTGACCCTGTCCACTACGTATTCGACCCGAAATTCCTCCGCAATTGCGCCACCTTCGTCGGTGGTGGCGTGGTTGCGGTTGAAACCTGAGGCGATCTTTTGCTGTACGGTGGCTTCGGGCATGAGGTCTCCCGCCAGTTGTTCGATTGTGCAGCGATCGAAGGGCATGTTGTCTCGATAAGCGCGCAGCACCCAGTCTCGCCACGGCCACATGGTGCGTGGGCCGTCGTCGTGAAAGACGGAGGTGTCTCCGTAGCGGGCGGCGTCCATCCAGACCAGCGTCATGCGTTCGGCATAGGCCTCGGTAGCCAGAAGGCGGTCGACTAGTTTTTCATAAGCTTTTGCTGACTTGTCGGCGAGAAAGGCATTAACTTCTTCGGGTGTTGGGGGTAGCCCCGTCAGGTCAAACGTCAGGCGACGGACGAGCGTTCTTTTGTCTGCTTCTACTGATGGTACAAGTCCTGCAATTTCCAGTTTGGCTAGAACGAAGCGGTCGATGTCGTTTTGAATCCATGATCCCTTCTTGACTTTGGGCGGCGCTGTTTTATTCACGGTCAGGAAAGACCAATGTCCCTCCCATTTCGCTCCTTGTTCGATCCACTTCCCAAGGATTGCGATCTCATCCGTCGTCAATTCCTTCTTACTTTTGGGCGGTGGCATGACTTCATCTTTGCTCTTGGCATTTATGCGGCTCCAAAGCTCGCTTGCATCAAGTTTGCCGGCTACTACGGCACGCACTCCATCTCGGTCGGCGAAAGCGGATTCCTTAAGGTCAAACCTGAGTTTCGCCTTGCGGTCCTTCTCGGAAGGCCCGTGGCACTGGAAGCATTTGCTTGAAAAGATGGGCCGTACGTCCCTGTTGAACTTTATGACATCGGGAACTTCCGCGATGGCCAAGCTTGAAGAAATTAGGGTCGCAAGCTGAGCCAGGATGAACGGCTTTCCCATCAATGATGGTAAGGATTTGAGAGTGGACATTAGAAAAAGATTTTCATTCCTGGAAAAAGAGAGTTTCGAGCCTAACCTGAAACTTAATCAAACATTATTCGCGCGCAAGAGATTTTGATTAAGCTGCGGAATCTTCTTTTGAAAGGTTTCATGATTCCATTTTTCGGGATTTCCCGTTACAAAGCTGATCTTCGAGTCCCTGGCTAACTCAGATATCATCCGTCCCGACAAGGGGTGTATAAGCTCGGGAGTCAATTCCTCGAGTGGAAGGAGTACGAAGTCCCGATCGGGAATTCCGGGGTGGGGCAGGGTAAGCTCCTCTGATTCCATGACCTTGTCGCCGTAAAAGAGCAAATCGAGGTCGATGACGCGCGGACCGTTTTCTCGGTCCACCTTTTTTCCCAGCGTCGACTCCACTCTTCGGAGCTTCCTTAGCAGAGGAAGCGGGGCGAGGTCAGTAGAGATTTTTGCGACTGCGTTCAGGAAGTCGGGTTGGTCGGCAAAACCGTAGGGCTTGGAGCGATAAAGGCGCGAGACTTCACGAACCTCTGCAAAAGGGGCGACGTACGCCAACGCCCGCCCGAAAGTTTCCCGAGGGTCCCCCAAGTTCCCTCCCAACCCGACGTAGGCTTCAGTTTTCAACCTGAACGCGAATTTCTCGTAAGCCCAATTTTTTGGTGTAGCGAGGCTTGTCAACTGCCAGTCTCACTTTCTCCACCGGGAATGCCATCTTGATTTTTTCAGCCATTTGATGTGCGAAACGTTCGAGCATCTTTCCGTCATAGGCAGAGGCAAACTCCTTTACGCAGGAAATGACGTCGCGGTAGTCTATGCCTTCCTTCAATTCATCGCTCTCTCGTACCTTGGAGAAGTCGTAGGACAAGTCCACCGTTACGTAAAGGTCTTGGGGGGCATGTTTCTCCTCCTCCAATAACCCGATGCGGGCCATTACCTCAATGCCTTCCAGGTGAATGCTACTCATCAATAAAAGAAAACCTGAACTTGTTCCGTTGGAAAGGCAAAACCGCTTCGAATTCTTTCCTTCGGGTTATTCTATGTTTTTATCTGCCAGGTTCCTTGGGTTCAAAATTTCATATTCTTGAAAAACTTTGCCACTGGCTTGACCGATGGAAGTCTGACGGTAGGGTCAAGCAATATGAAGACCATGCTGTATTTTCTATTTCTCCTAATTTTGTTTGCAGGTTGCGGGGGCGACCAAGAACCTGGGAGTGCTGAATTGGCGGATGATGAGGTCGGCAACGCGACACTTCCGCCCAAGTCGCCTTCCCCTGAGTCAATCGGCAAGCCCGATAAGGTTGGCGACGAAACGAAAGAGCAAACTTGGAAAGACCTGCGCTTCGAGCAAAAGGGTAATCGTTTCATTTTGGCCAACGGGCAGATCGAGCTGGGTTTTTCGGGGGGCAGTTGGATTTCTATGGTTTCTAAAGGTGTGCCTGGAAATATGGTGCTCCCCGGTGATCATCCCGAGTCGATCGACTTCATGATCGACGACGTCTGGATGGTGGAAGAACACGGTGCTCACTTTGCCAAGCACAATCTCGTGATTGACGAGGGCAATGACACCATGACCTTGGAGTTGCTGTACAACGTTGGCCCCCGCCCTCACCTCAGTTACATCCCAACGCGGTGGCAATCCCGCTCGCCTGCCTCGAAGAAACCTGGACACGGTTGGGAATTTCGGCTTACTTCGCGTTACAAGTTGTTTGCCGGGCAAGGGCGCAGCGAGCGTTCCGCAAAGGTACAGCGAATGCGCAGCGGCAACATTATCACCCCGAGCTTCCGACGTTGTGGAGGATTTGTTTTTTCGGTGCCCGGAGCGGTCGTCGGTCCGCCGGAGGACTGTACCTTCGAGATTCCCTGCCCACTTTATACCTACAGGTATTTCAAGCCCGGAACGAAGTACTCGGAAATATCCGATCGATTCATGAGCTTGTTTACCGCGCCGGACCGATTGCCGGGGATCGTCGCCTTCGAGAACAAGAAGATTTCCGCCACTTTCGCTACTTGGCTTGATACCAAGGGTGAACTCTCTTACTACTCCTACCTTAGTGGCGACGGCGAAAGGATTTCGGTAATCTTCTACGACACTCGTTCCCTACGGCTGGACGACAACGATTTCCACGAGTCTGACGTGCAGGCGATCGTAGTGATGCCCACTTTTCGCGATACACAGAACGAATACAGGAAAATGTTGGCCGAATGGGCGCCGACGTCGACGAAGACACCGGCTTGGGCACGCGAGATGATCGTGCTCGAGGTGATGCCCCAGTATTACGAGGGCGGCTTCAAGGGCCTTACAAAGCGACTTCCCTTCTACCGCGAGATCGGGTTCAATACTGTTTACACACTTCCTCATTTCCTAGGCGGGTACACGAACTTCGACCCCAGGAAGATGGACCCGAAATTCGGCACTCCCGAAGACCTTAAGGAGATGATCCGAGTTGCTCACGAATTGGGCATGCATGTGATTTTCGACATGGTGGTGCATGGTTTTCACGAGGATTCGCCCATAGTGAAGGACCACCCTGAATTCTTCTTTCGGGACGAACATGGGCACTTGGCCAAGCATCACACTTGGCCGACCTTCGATACTGATCCCGCGAATCCCGCGTTAAGGAAGTTCATGGTGGATCTCGTCAAGAACGACGTTCGCACCTATGGCAATGATGGCTATCGAGTGGACGCCAACAGCTTCAAGGGGCCCAATTGGGCGCCGAACCTGCCTTATCCGGCTTGGAAATCACAGAACATCATAACCCTTTACCGTGATATGCACGAAGCCATGCTTGAGGAGAAAAAGGACATCGTGATGTACAGTGAAATGTACGGACAGGTTTACCATGCCGTAAGCAACCTCGTCCAAGATGCCAATTGGGGAGTGGTTACCCAAGTTTTGCAAAAGATGGAGGCCGGCGAGATAACTGCCGGGGACTACAAGGCCGGCATCGCCCGGCAACTCGATACCCTTTTGCCCGACATCAATCGGATTCGCTTTTGCCGCAATCACGACACTTCCTGGTACTGGGGTTCGTTCTATGGTTATCACCGTCGAACGCTTAACGTCGATGCCATCCATTCCGTCGTCGGCGTGCCTTTGGTGTTTGCGGGTGACCCCTACAACGGGCCGAACCCCGACGACGATCCCTCTACTTGGGACTCTTATCGACGAATTTTCGGATTGCGTAAGGACTTTCCCGAACTTGGGAAAGGTGAAATCCTCCTCCACGAGGTGACTTGCGATCACCCAAACGTCTTTTCGGTCATGCGGCGCGTTGACAAAGGCTTGGTGTTGGCCTTGGTTTCGCTTTCCGAGGAACCTGCGAAGGTAACTCTGGGCATTGCCGGGGTGGGTGAACTGCCTGAACGGATTGCCTTGGTGGATCCCTTCAAGAAGGGCAATTCCGAGGTTGATCTGGAGGAAGGTTCCCTGAAGGTCGAGTTAGAACCTTTCGGTATTCGGGTGGCTCGTTTGGGTGGTTCGAAACCGTGACCTTTCGTGCGTCTGTACCTACCTTGTAACAGCACTTTGTGATCAATTCGAGATTGTAGGAAACCAGTTGTCGATTTAGCCTCTTCTTAGTGATATCCTTGCGACAATCCGGAATATCCCTAAGCCGCCGTGAGTGGTTGCGGTTCGGTGGACTAGGATGTCTCGGGGTTTCCTTGGGCGACCTATTGGCCAGCCAAGATTCGAAGGAATCAGGCTCCTTCGGGCGCGCCAAGTCTTGTATCATCCTCTTCCTGGGAGGCGGGCCACCGCAGCACGAGACCTTTGATCCAAAGCCGGATGCGCCGCTCGAAATTCGAGGTCAATTCGATCCCATTCGTACCAATGTGCCCGGTATGCACTTTTGTGAACTCTTGCCGCGCGTGGCGAAAGTGGCCGACAAGCTTAGCGTCATCCGCTCAATGCATAGCGATATCAACAACCACTCCAGCAGCGGTTATTGGATGTTGACGGGTAGACGGCATAAGTCTCGCGGGGAAGTCTCCGCCAGTCCCGAGGATTGGCCCAGTATCGCCTCGGTTGTGGGCAAACTAAAACCAAGCGTGCGCAGCCCCCTGTCGTCGGTAGTGCTCCCGGAACGTGTAGTCAACAATCCCGGCATCCCGTGGCCGGGGCAGGATGGTGGTTTCATGGGTCGGACTTGGGATCCGTTTACATTTGAATGCGAACCGAATTCACCTGATTTCCTCGTGGATGAATCTAGCTTGCTTAGCCTTCCGAAGTTCGTGCCTCCCGTTCGGTTTCGCAATCGG
>CAZWTI010000319.1:0-5528 GCA_964637065.1 uncultured Puniceicoccaceae bacterium | reverse complement strand
TGGGAACGGTCGTTGGCTTGACCCTCCCGACGAAGCCCCAAACATCGACATAGCCTTGCACGGCGCTCGCAACTTCATCTTTGCCCTTGAGTTTCTTGGCTTCGCTTTCTCCCAGAAAACGCACGACTTGGACGAGATTGCCGCAAGTCATGTTCCTGCGGGTTGGTTTGGCGTTCGGGTGGAGGCGGGCGATACACGCTTTCGCTTCTTCGCTCCGCGAGCTACCTCCGTCTCGTTATGTGTTTCCTCACAGACCGGCATGTCCGATTTCCAAGTGCATCACCTTGCACAGGATCGTGCCGGCACATGGGAGGTCGCCGTGCTGGGAAATCTTTCAGGCCAATTCTACCATTACCTCGTTGACGGCGATGATGAGGTCTCTCCCGGTACCACATTCATTCCGGATCGTCCTGTTCTCGATCCATATGCCCTCGCGGCTTTGGGACCAGCTGGTCCCGGCATTATAGTGAAATGGCCTTTGCCCGTTGCCGAGCCTTTCGCTCCTCCCAAGCGTGAGGATCTCGTCATCGTCGAGACCCACCTCCGCGATCTCCTCGCCCATGCCCCCGCAGTTTTGACCTCTCGTGAACGCCTTACTTTCTCAGGTCTCGCCAAGTGGGTTCGTTCAAAGGATTGCTACCTGCGCAAGCTTGGAGTCAACGCCATCGAGTTGCAGCCAGTTCTCGAACCTGATGCCAAGACGTCCGAAGAATATTTCTGGGGCTATATGCCAGTCAGTTTCTTCGCTCCTGCCTCACACTACTCCTCTCGACCTGAAGTTGCCTCAGGCATAGCCGAGTTTCGTGATGTCGTCGCTTCCTTTCACGAGGCGGGCATCGCCGTGATCCTAGACATAGTCTACAACCACGTCGGTCTTCCCAACCACCTCGCTTCGATCGACAAGACGCTTTACTTCTCCACTGATCGCCTCGGACGTCTTACCAATCACAGTGGTTGTGGAAACGACCTTCGAGCAAGCTCGCCCGCCGTCCGCCGTCTGGTGATAGATAGTCTCAAGTACCTCGTCCAAACGTTCGATCTAGACGGATTTCGCCTCGACCTTGCGGACCTCCTTGGTCTCGACTTCCTCCGCGAGATCGAGAGCGAGCTCCTTCCTCTTAAACCAAGCCTCCACCTCATTGCGGAACCTTGGAGTTTCCGAGGACGTCTTCCCGCCGAAGTCCGCGACACTACCTACTCCCTTTGGAGCGACGATCTGCGAGAGGGCTTGCTTGCCTATGCAAAAGGCAAGGGAGACTCCGCTTCCGTTCTCCGTTGGCTTCAAGGTCACTCTTTAGAGAAAACTTCTCGGCCCGCCCAAATCGTAAACTACCTCGAGTCACACGACGACTACGCTTTCCTTGACCGCCTGACGGAGAATCCGCGGCGAAACGGCTTCAATCCGACTCCACTTGATCTGCGTCGCCACCGTCTTGCGCTAGCCGTCCTGTTTGCCTCGCCCGGCGTGCCCATGCTCTCTGCAGGACAGGACTTCCTTCGCTCCAAGAAAGGTGTTTGCAATACCTATCTCCGAGGCGATCTTAACGCTCTCGACTACTCACTCATTGAAAAATACCCTGAGCATCACGCCTATGTGCGTGACTGGATCACTTTACGTCTTTCTTCGATCGGCAAGCTTTTTCGTCCTGTCTGTCATCCTTCTCAGGCCTATTATCAAGCCTTCGAGTCCGAGGATGGTCAAGCCGCCGCCCTTCTCATCAACGCTGATAGTTCGGCAGGTCCCGAGAGGCTTCTTTTCGCCATCAATCCATCTGTCGAGAACACTGCCCGCATCCCCGTCACTCCCGAGCAATTCGGATCGCCTCTGCTCTTGGCTAATCACGAAGAGGTTTCCCGCAAAGGGCTCACAGATAACTACAAACGCGAGGAAGATTGCCTCCTTCTTCCTCCCCTGAATACGGCGTGCTGGAAGTTTTTAGAAGCCTAATTCGAATCATGTCGCTTCAATGACTTTAGCTTCAACTCGAAGACGAGATCGATTACAGGGATTTGGCAAGAAACCGTTCCGACGACTCCTTGTCGCGGGAAGCCCAGGCATAAATTATGCTCTCGCCGGCCAAGGTGCCTCCAAATGCCCAAAGGCAGAGCCAGCTCGCTCGCCTGACTTCCTTTACGCCACATAGGTCAGCGGCACGCCGGGGGCGATGAAAAAGAAAGTTACCTCGCCCAGCCCTTGGGCTGTGCAGGATATCTGTGTTTTATTCCCAAGGCGAAAAGTTTCCTTCCTTGGCCATGCTCGCCATGCTTGAGGACAGTTGTTCCATGAAGGCTTTCTTGTCGCCGTTCCAGTCGATGGGTTGACCGACGAAGACGTCCAGAAAGAAAGGCACCAAAAGGGCTTCTCCCTTCGGCAGAGCCTTGCCAAGGCCGTGCATGAATATGGGGACAACCGGAACTTCGGGATTCTTCTTTGCTATATGGGCGATGCCCGCCTTGAAATCACTCAGTTGCTCTGGTGCGCCGCGTGAACCCTCGGGGAAGACGATCACGACTTGCCCTTGGTCGAGAGCCTCGTCTATGTCTGCCAAAGGGTGTTTGCCCTTTGACTTCACTTTTCGGTCAAGAGGCAGGATGCCCATGATATTCAGGGCAAACCATTTGAGCAAACCATTGCGGAAAAAATAGTCTTGGGCGGCGACAGGTCGAAGTTGAGGTAGCATGCGCAAAGGAAAAAGACTCATCAATGTTACGGCGTCGAGATGACTGTTGTGGTTGGCCACAAGCACGGCGGGCCCCTTGTCAGGCAATTGTTCGCGACGTCGAACGTTCAGACCGAGCACGAGCAGCATGGTCGGTCGCACGAAGATAAGGAAGAACAGCAGTCGACAGAGCTTGTTCATCTATCGGGCTATGCTCATTCCGAAGGTTTGAAAGTCGAACAGCCAGTAAACGTAGTGGAAGAAGAGGGGAGCGGTGTAGGTCAAGCTGTCCACCCGGTCGAGTATGCCGCCGTGCCCGGGCAGCAAGGCTCCGCTGTCCTTGACGTTCAGGTCTCTTTTGAGAGCGGATAGGTTTACGTCGCCGACGAATCCCCCGATCCCTATGATTAATCCCGCAACGATGGATTGCTTGGGGTCCATCATGGTGAGAAAGGGACCGACTAGCCAGGCGATCACAGTGGTGGTGGCCACTCCGCCGAGGAATCCTGCCCAAGTCTTGCCCGGGCTTACCTTGGGCAGGATTTTGCGGTTGCCCAGCGATTTCCCCCAGATGAACTGGCATACGTCGTTGAGTTGGGTCAGTACGACGAGGAAGAGGACGAGGCCGGGTCCGGGGGTTGCCTTCGGGGCATCGGTTTCCTCGAGGACCAATAGAAAGGCGGTATGGCTGAGGCAAAACACGGTCAGCATGAGGCCCCAGTGGATCGTGCCCGCGGCTTTTACGTATCCTTTCGTCTGCCCAATGGTAACCATACGCAGGGGCAAGAGCAGAAACATGTAGACTGGAATGAAGATAATGAACATCCCGTACCATTCCAGATAAACGAAGTAGAATTGCAGGGGAATCGCGAGGTAGGCCCAGAACAGCACGCGCCGGTCCGCTCGACGAGTCGGGATAAGCGAGAGGAATTCTTTCAGGGCAAGGAAGCTGATGAAGGCAAAGAACCCGATCGATACGTTGCGGCTCAGGGTCATGGCCAAGGTAAAAACCCCGGTCATCACCCACCACGAGTTCACTCGCTGGCGGAGGCTTGAGAAATCGCCGTCGGGCTTCCACCGAGACAGTGCGCCGACTATCAGTGTGGCCAATACCAATAATGCGCCAATTCCCGCGAGGGACCACCGCACCGACGGATCGAGGGTCATGAAGTTCATGCCCCCACCTCCTGCAAGGCCCTTCGGGCTCGATTGAAAATCGTGAGGGAGAGGAGAAAGACGATCATGGAGAGCACGATATCGAGCCAAGTTTCCGGTGGCACGCCACATCCCAAGAGAAGGCAAATCGCCCCTAGAGCAAATGCACGGTCACTTTTCCCCATCGGACCATCGTATCGACGACTGGCGCCAATCTGCACGCCCACCACTCCGGTCATTTCACTTACCGCGGCCAGCAGGACGAGGATCACCACCAAGGGGGCATTAAAGCCCGGCACCCAGGCAAGTGGCAAAAACAAGGCTGCGTCCGATACAACGTCGCCGATTTCGTTTAGCACCGCGCCGAGCTTGGACTTCATGTCGTGTTCACGAGCGAGCATCCCGTCGATGGCGTTCAGCGCCATTCGGACGAACAAGACGCCCGGGACGACCAGAAGCGGCCAAGACTCAGTAGGTCGTATCGCCACGCAAGCACCCGTTGCAAAGGAAAGCAGGGCGGCGAACAAGGTCACTTGATTGGCCGTTATCCCTGCGTTTGCCAAGCCTCTGGTGAGCGGGCGCAAAAGGGCTTGGAATTTCGGCTTCAGGTCATAGATGCTGGCCATGTTGTTTTCTCAAGTTGTCGGCTAAACTTGCTATTTTCGGAAGCTATTTCCGCCATCAATCTCGAAGGCAATAATAGAGCGCAAGCAAGCCTTGAGAACTTCTTCTTGCCCCAGATTTGGGATTTTTAGCAATCGTAGTGGCGAAAACCTTAATGATAGATGTTTCGCTTACTAGAAATCATCGTTTGGTCAATTCCCAAAAGGCTCTCTTAAGCAAGTTCTCTCCCTCACTTCTATATCAAATACAAAGGCATGGTTGCCTTTGTGTTCGGCCTTACGCGGAAGTCGCCCTTATGAGCATGCCAAGGATGAGCCTCCCATCTTATATGTCGGGTAGTCTCAGGCTCCGGATGAGCCTTGCAAGGGCGTGAAGCGGAGGAACCTCAAGCCTTCGTTCTTTTTACGGCAAAAGAATGGCGCAGGTACACGAATAGTCCCTGTGACACCAAAACCGCAACGACCACTCCGGACATGGCAGCTGCGACTTTTTTCCCAACCATTTCAGGGTCTTCGAGATTAGACATGGTGTTGATTATCCCGAGCATTACGGCCAAGCCCCCTCCGGCAGCGGCATAACGACGGCCGCATTCGGAGATTTCGCAATAATCCGGATCGGGAATGGGTTTTACAACGCAGGCCTTTGCCGCAGCAGGAATATATGCGAGAAAGGAGGCTTGGTAGGTGGACAACAAGCCACAAAACGTCACGCCGAATACGATTGCAATTTCTGCAGGGTGAATGAGCCAGGCTGGGTTTCCTCCGGCCATTATAAAACCACCGACTACAGAACCCAAAAATCCTACAATGCCCAGAATTCGAAGGATTGTGTCCATGATGTTGAAGGAAGAATCTTGTATAGTGTCTTCGCTCATTCCATACATTAACATATTTATGGCATTAGTGCAAATAATGCCTTGATGCTATTCTTGTTCTTCTGATTAAGTGAGTTTTTGAAGTTGGAAAAATGTGGTTCAGGTCTGGACGTACATCCACCCTATCATGACAAGAACACACCCCCCCGCTGCTATTCCTAAAAACCATGGATTCTCTGCCAGGGCATCAAAAGGTCTGTATTTGCCGCATTTCG
>CAZWTI010000318.1:0-13730 GCA_964637065.1 uncultured Puniceicoccaceae bacterium | reverse complement strand
CCCCGATAGGTCTGTTTGTCCTCGCCCATCAAACAATTTTTAGATTTAGTCATACTTTTGGTAAATCTACCCCACCCCAAAGGCAAAACGAAACACTAACATAGCCAACTGATGAATTTCAATGACCTAGGCCTTATGCCTGACCTGCTAAGGGCAATCGATGACCGCGGTTACTCGGAACCGACGCCGATTCAGGAAAAGGCCATCCCCGCCATTATCAAGGGTCGTGACTTGGTAGGATCAGCACAAACGGGGACAGGGAAGACGGCGGCTTTCGCCCTACCGACTTTGCATCGACTGGCTCGTCACGGAACTTGTCGAGCCTTGGTTCTGGCTCCGACACGTGAACTGGCCATCCAAAGCGAAGAAAACTTTCGAGACTACGGTAAATACCTCGATCTGCGACTTGCCCTGCTCTACGGAGGGGTACGCTATGGAAAGCAGAACCAAGATCTTAACGCAGGACCTGACATCGTGGTGGCCACGCCAGGAAGATTGCTTGACCATCTCGGGCAAAGAAACCTTAGGTTGGACAAGGTTGAGATTCTCATCCTCGACGAGGTGGACCGAATGCTGGATATGGGATTCATCGAGGATGTAACAAAAATCATTCAAAAGACTCCTCGTTCCCGACAGACGCTTCTTTTCTCTGCAACGATTCCCGACGCTGTAGTTCGATTGGCGGATTGGGCCCTCGAAAATCCAGTCGAGGCAAAGATTAATATCAAGATTTCCGCCGCTGATACTGTAAAGCACGCCCTGTACCCGGTACCGGCGATTCAAAAATTTGACCTCTTGATCGCCCTATTGGAAAAAATACAATTCGAGAGTGTCATCATTTTCTTTCAGACGCGCCGAGGAACTGACCGAATTAGTCGATGGCTCGAAGAACACGGCCAAAACGTAAGGGCCCTTCATTCGGATCTGCGCCAGACAGAAAGAACCAGGGCGCTTAATGAATTCAAAGCAGGGAAGGTGAAGATTTTGACCGCGACAGACTTGGCTTCTCGTGGTCTGGACATTTCAAAAGTTTCCCATGTGATCAATTATGACGTCCCGCAGCATTCGGAAGACTATGTGCACAGGATTGGCAGGACGGGACGAGCCAAGACGGAAGGCGAAGCCTTTACGCTTTTCGCACCCGAGGACATGGACCGGGTCGATGCCATCGAACGACTACTGGAAACCCCTCTTCCCCGTGAACAGGTGGATGGATTCGCCTATAGAGAAGATCCTGTTACAATCGTTCCAACCGTCACCCCAGTTTCCCGCAAGCGCAACCGTGGCTTCGGTAATCGTGCCGCATTCGGAGCCAGACGCAGGAAATGAGTTTTATATGACCGAAGAGGGACAAGTCTCCAGCAGTTGTGACGTCAGTCACCTCACTGAAGATCAAAAACATGTCTGTTGCGGGGGTGGCACCGAAAGACCTTTTACCGGAAAATATTGGGATTGCAAGATAGCCGGTATTTATGAATGCGTGGTGTGCAACACCCCTCTTTTCGACTCGGAGACAAAATACGACTCCGGCTCAGGATGGCCGAGTTACTGGGACGAGATTGAACTTGGCAAAGTCACTATTAAGGAGGATATGAGCCACGGGATGCGGCGGGAAGAAGTAGTTTGTAGCGGATGCGGATCGCACCTAGGCCACGTCTTTTCCGACGGCCCCCCGCCAACTGGGTTGCGATACTGCATAAACTCGGCATCGTTGTCGTTAAAACCACGAGAAATCGACTAAGCGAAAATATATTCTCTCACACCTCGAAAGGTCGCCTCAAGGCGGCCTTTTCTTTTTGAACCTGAGCTCGGCGGGAAGTTCGGGTTTCTCCCACAATTGCCTAGATTTCGTGGAGCCAGCCAAGTTGATAACCTTGCGTAGCGGCTTCTCTCCCAGATCAACCCTCGCATCAGTCACTATTCTTGGCTGGTTTGAGAGTGACACCAAGCACTACCACCGACGGCGAGGTTACCCATCCTTGCTCAACCCAAGCAAAAGAGAGAGCCCGCCAAGACCAATCCACGCAAAACATTCTTGCCCAAGACTGCTAAGACTACCAAATAGCATCCTTTTGGAAAAATCGAAAATCTAAGTCTTGTAAGAAATGCCCAAGGAAATTGTTTTTCTACTTCCCTTCATAGCCGCAGGAATAGGTTGGATAACTAATTATCTGGCCGTAAAGATGCTCTTTCATCCTCGCAAGGTGATTACTTTGGCAGGAATTCGCGTGCAGGGAGTTTTTCCCAAACGACAAGAAGCCTTGGCCGAAAGACTTGGGGACATTGTATCGGATGAATTGTTCTCAATCAAAGAGGTAACGAAGAAAATTCATGTACTCGCGGAAAGCGAAGACATCGTAAAGGCCTTGGCAAACCGCATCGAGAAAACGATCAGTGGAAAGCTTTTGCAGAATTTCCCGATGCTCTCGATGTTTCTTACTGACGAGATGGTGGGAAAAGTCAGCGGGATCTTCCTTGCCGAGCTTAAGGACATGCTCGGAGACATATCACAGGTGATTGCCGAAAAATTGGAGGATGAGATCGACGTCCGCGCGACAGTTCGGGAAAAAGTGAAAGACTTCTCGTCGGACAAGCTGGAGGAGATTTTATTCTCGATCATGAAGAAGGAATTCCGCTTCATCGAGTACGTCGGAGCGGTTCTGGGATTTCTCATAGGTTCTTTTCAGCTGCTCCTCACTTGGCCATATTAAGAGGTCGGGTTGATTCAGTCGTTGCATTTGGCCGGATGAAGGAGCTATGACTTCCTACAGATGAGCGGTTTGATGGCGGCGAATTGGGATTGGGGAAGCATCCAATCCTTCCTCGGAGATTATTCGATCCGTCTTCAGCTTGCTGTAATCGCAGGTCTACTCTGCGTTTCCTACCTCGCCACGCGCCTTACCAAGTGGCGCATACATCCCCTCGCTGAAAATCCTGACTCCCCACCCCTGCTTCGCAAGGGTTGGAAGGCCTTGGAGAGAATGGTGGCTCCTCTGTTCCTGTTGTCTCTTTGTCTACTCACGGTCATCGTCTTTTACGAGTATCACGATCCTGAAAGAGACTTAATTCGACCTTTCACTAGCGTTGCGGGAGCCTGGGGAATCTTTCGGCTTGTTTCAGGATTCATTAAGAGTCGAGCATGGTTGAGATTGGTCGCGGTAATCGCTTTCGGAGCCGCAGCCTTGCACAGTTTCGGACTTTTGTCGCAAACAGCGGTATTACTGCAAAAACTGGGCTTCAACGTAGGCGCCACTCGAATCTCGGCTCTTGATCTGTTGAACGGCATCGCGATTCTTCTGGCTTTGCTCTGGGTCACGTCCTTGTTGGCGGCTGCTGGTGAGACACGTATCCGGCGACTGCCGAACCTGCCACCCTCGCTACAGGTCTTGCTCGGAAAAATCCTAAGGGTGGCCCTGGTATTTCTGTCCTTTGCAGTAGCTCTATCCACCGTTGGACTAGACCTCTCTTCCTTCGCATTGCTCGGTGGCGCAGTCGGCGTGGGCATTGGTTTTGGTCTTCAAAAGGTGGTCTCCAACCTAGTGAGCGGACTCATCCTATTGTTGGACCGCTCGATCAAACCGGGCGACGTGATCGAGATCGACGGTACCTACGGTTGGATAAACTCCTTAAGGGCTCGCTATGCATCGGTAATAACTCGCGATGGAAAGGAACACCTCATTCCCAACGAGGACTTGATCACGAGCAAGGTTGTGAACTGGTCCTTCAGCGACAAGAACGTTCGTGTCCGCGTACCCATTGACATCTCATACGAGTCAGACCCCCGCCAAGCCATCGAGTTGTGCCTAGAAGCCGCCCGCGCTGCACCTCGTGTTCTGAACGATCCTGAACCTCGCTGTCTGTTAAGAGGCTTTGGCGAACACTCCGTAAAACTTCAGTTGCGGTTCTGGATCGAGGATCCTTCCAACGGCGTCGGGAACGTACGCAGCGAGGTATTGCTTGCCATTTGGGATCAATTCCAAAAAGCCGACGTCGAGATTCCCTTCCCACAACAAGACATTCACGTACGCAGCATGCCAAAGGAGTTTCTCGAAACGAAAACCTCTTAGAAACGCTCACGCAAAAGGCTATTAGTCCTTCCGGTATTTCATAATGCATCCGGACTTGCCAAGGTGGGGCGTATCGATAGTATTTTGCCCCTTTCATCCATTAGATGCAACCTCAACTAATCACATATCTTTTCGAAACCTTTGCGATGGCTCCCTCCGGTGAATCCGGAGGTGGTGGAATCATGGGGTTCTTGCCCATGATACTAATCTTCGTGGCCTTTTATTTTTTGCTCATCGCACCGCAACGCAAGAAGCAGAAAGCACACGACAAGATGGTAAGGGCACTTGAGAAAGGAGCCAAGGTGAAGACCGTCGGTGGTCTGTTCGGTACAGTTACCGGCGTGAAGGAGGACCGCTTTGTCATTCGCATAGGCGAAAACATGAAGGTTGAGGTATCCAAGGATGCCATTGCCGCCAAGCTCTAGGAAAAGACTTAATACAAATACGTCCTAGGTCACTCATCTTCACCGTCCGGGACGTCAAACATTACATTCAGAACAAATACCAGTCATGCCGAAAATAGTGTTGTGGAAGTTCTTGATGACGACGTTTCTCGTCCTAGTCAGCTTTGCCCTCATCACTCCATTCGATGATCGGGACTTGGGAGAATATGCTTTGTCGCAAGCCACCAGCGATGCCAATGCCACGCTTTTTCCCGACTACCAAACTTTCGACAAGGTACTAAGCGAGTTAAGGGAAGGTCTTTCGGAAGGAGAATCGGTTGATTACCAAATGCTCCGAGATTTCGGACAACGAAACAATTTGGATTACGCCGCCTACTTCAAGGCACCCACGGGAGTAATCGGTACCGTTGCTTCCCGCACCGTTCCTTTCTTGGTGAAACCGGGCATTCGAGCAGCTTACGAGAAAGACCGGGAAAAGCGAAACGAGATTGTCCTTCGGGCCCTGTTGCGCAATTCACAAGCGGCAATCAAGAAGGGCTTAGACCTGAGGGGCGGAGTTGCCTTCACACTTCAGTTGTCAGAGGACGAACCGGGCGATGAAAACGCAAGCAATGCCGACACTCCCGGTGACGCCTCTCCCATGGACAAGGTCGTCGAGATCATGAACGAGCGCCTTAACGCTTTCGGTGTGGCGGAAACTATCGTTCGCAAGAAGGGCGAAACCGCCATCGAGGTACAAATCCCCGATCGAACCACCTCACAAAACCCCGAGATGATCGAGGAGTTGCAACGCCCTGCGCGGCTTGCCTTCCATATCGTGAACGTGGACCAAAACGCTCGGGCCAACCCCACCGCAGGAGAGGAATGGGTAAGTGATGATGGCATTCCACACGTGGCCATGATAAACAGCAGCTTGGTTGAGGAAATCGTCTGGGTTGAGCGTTTCCCAAAGGCCGAGGGTGAAATTCTGGAAAAATCGGCCCCGAGGCAAGACCAGTCCGGAGGCTGGTACGTAGCGATGGACTTCACCTCCGATGGCGGCAAGGAGTTTGGCGACCTAACTGGGGAAATAGCCGAATCCGGCGTCGGCGGAACCGTCGGTCGTCTAGCCATCGTCTTGGACGGCGTACTCGAGAGCGCCCCGACCGTAAAGCAGAGACTCGACGGTGGGAGCGCCATTATTGAGGGTTCTTTCACTCGCCGTGAATGCAAAATGCTTTCCGACATCCTCAACAATCCCCTCAAAGTTTCTCTGGAAATAGGGGAAAAGTACGAAGTTTCTCCCACCCTCGCCAAGGATGCCATGGATAGCAGCCGAAAGGCCTGCTTCCTCGGAGCAATTCTGGTAATCGCCTTCATGATCACTTGGTACAAAGCCGGCGGTTTTGTGGCGGTGTTTTCCGTTGCCACAAACGTCCTGATAGTCGTTGCCGTGCTGGCAGGACTTTTTCAGGCCACCTTCACTTTGCCGGGAATTGCAGCGATTGTGCTTACGGTGGGGATGGCAGTGGACGCCAACATCCTGATCTTTGAGCGCATAAGAGAAGAATTAAGGGCGGGCAAAGGAGCCGAGGCCGCCCTCACGGGGGGCTACGAAAAGGCTTTCTCCACAATCATCGACGCGAACCTCACTACTCTCATAACCGCTTCTATTCTAATTTGGTTGGGGACGGGGCCGGTCAAGGGATTTGGAGTCACCTTGGCCATTGGGATTTTGGTCTCGATGTTCTGCGCGCTAGTAGTGAGTCGGTTCCTCATGCAGCTGCTGCTGCACTACGGGATAAAGAACCTGATCAGCCTGAAGACCATCGAGAAGGGAGATCCTCGTGCTGAAATCGACTTTCACAAACACAGAAAAACAGCGTTTGCCACATCGTGGTTGATCGTGATCGTAGGGATTTTCGCCGTCTATTCCAACAAGGACAAGATTCTGGGCATCGACTTTCGAGGAGGTGAAGAACTGATCGCTTCCTTTGAAAAAAGAATAGGAACTGCGGATATGGAAAAGGTCGTGGAATCAAACGATCTTGGAGAAGTACAGCATGTCTACCGCTCCGAAGTCGGAGCGGGCGAGGACGCGTCCAGATTAGTGCTACAAACAGAAACCGGCAAAGCAAGGGAAACGCTTGAAGCCCTCAACGTCGCCTATCCCGAAGCCAAACTTGTGGAAGCGGGAGTAAGCCTAATCGGGAGTTCAATCACCAAACAAATTCAGAAGGACGCTATTCTGTCAGTTGGTATAGCCCTGATCGGCATCCTCTTGTACGTGGCCATCCGATTTGAGATCGGTTATGCCATCGGTGCCGTGATCGCCACTGTTCACGACGTGCTTATGACCGTCGGCCTGTTCGTGCTGGTTGGTGTCCTGTCAGCCGGTTCCATCTGTTCGGGACAGTTCACAGCTCCCATGTTGGCCTCGATCCTGATGATTGTCGGCTACTCGATCAACGACACAATAGTCGTGTTTGACCGTATCCGTGAGGAACTCCTCATGAATCCAGTCACCAATCTGAGGAAGATTATCCTCATCGCCATCAACCGGGTGCTCTCGCGCTCCATCCTGACCAGCGTCACTACTCTAATGGCAGCCCTGTCCCTGTGGATTTTCGGGGCAGGCGTGATCAACGACTTCGCCTTCGTTTTCGTAATCGGGATCTTAACGGGCACCTTTTCATCCATCTTCATCGCCAGTCCTGTGTTCTATTGGTGGCACAATGGAGACCGCAAGCATGTGGAAGAAGGTGAACTTCTACCAAAATACGATTGGCAGACTTCGTCCAAAACCTCTGGTTAAACCGTTCTTTCAGAAGGACGGATAAAAAATTTATATGCGTTGGGTTGAGGAAACCGTATCCGAAGAGACCGCCGACCGACTCGCTCAGCACCTTTCCATTTCTTCCATCCTATCTCGTTTCCTTGTCTCTAGGGGACTGACTGAGGCAAAGGCCACCCATTCCTTTCTAAGACCAAAACTCGCGGATTTGGCCGACCCTTTCGACCTGCCGTCCTTGCGAGAAGCCGTTGAGAGACTCGCTCAATCTCTAAAGAAGAAAGAATCTGTCCTGATCGTAGGAGACTATGACGTGGACGGCATTACCTCCACGGTAATTCTTCACCGCATCCTCACGACCCTTGGAAACGAACCCACTCACATAACTCCCAAACGCATAGAGGAAGGCTACGGTCTAACCCTCGCTGTTCTTGATCGCGGACTGGAAACTTCCGATCCATCCTTAGTCGTGGCTCTTGATTGCGGGACCAACTCCGCCGATGAATATGCTTTCCTTCTGGAAAGAGGAATCGAACTGTTGGTGGTGGATCACCATCAGGCGAAAACATCTCCACCTGAAGGCCCTATCATGCTGAATCCTCACCTTCACGAGGATTCAGGAGAATCATGGCGGAACCTATGTACAGCCGGCCTAACTTTTAAGCTCGTCCATGGCTTGATCAAATACCTGAGAGAAGAAGGGGACGAGGTAGCGCAAACCATCTCTCCCAAGGAATCTCTTGCCTTGGCTGCACTGGGTACTATTGCCGATTTGGTACCGCTCCGGGAAGAAAATCGAATAATAGCACGTTACGGGCTCAAGCACTTGACTCATGAGCCTGCTCCGGGTCTAGACGCATTGCTATCGGTCTCCGGCATTCAAAAGGGTTTGCCTCTCGGAGGTGACGACGTGAATTTTCGACTGGCACCCCGAATCAACGCCTGCGGCAGACTTAATCAACCTGAGGTCGCCTCCCAATTATTATTGAATGAAAATCCTGCGGAATGCCGAGCCCTTGCGGGGAAAATGGACGAGTTCAACATAGAGCGCAGAAAGATTGAAGCCGACCTTACTACTGAAGCAGTGGCCTTGGCTGAAGATCGATTTGCTGACAAGCCCGCGGTGATAGCTTGCGGAAATGGCGAACATTGGAATCCCGGAATCGTCGGTATCGTCGCAGGAAAACTGGCTAACGACCAAGGGAAACCGTGCATCGTATTGGCAGAGGATAAAGAAGAGTGCAAGGGTTCTGGACGGAGTGTACCCGGAGTGGACATTCTCGAAGCCCTCTCGCGTTGTCAGGGATTGCTTAGCCACTGGGGCGGTCACCCTGCAGCAGTCGGCTTGGGCTTGCCCAAAGAGAACCTAGAATCTTTCGAAGCAGCGTTTATTCAAGCTATTACTGATCTGGTCGGAGAAACACTCCCGGAAAGGTTTCTAAGCATAGCGGCGACCATCGCATCCGAAGACCTAAGAGCAGAGCTTCTTCACGAAATTGCCGACCTCGCGCCCTTCGGGCAGGAAAATCCCGAACCCATACTTGCCTTGAGAGGTGTCACCTTGGCCGGACCCCCTCGCCGCGTCGGTTCGGGAGATCATTTTCAGTTTTCGGTATTTAACGGCGAGGAACCCATCTTCGGAATCGCTTGGAATATGGGAGACAAGTTACCCCCTACGTCTTTCCCACTGGATCTTGCCTTCCGTTTCCGATGGAACAATTGGAATGGAAGACGTCTGCCCCAAATGGTGCTCTCGGATTGGCGTAAATCCCAGTAGAACTTAAAGTGCAGCGAAATTCCTTCAGGTATTGATTTTCTCCTCGAGAAGGACAGCTAGATCGTCTTCCGAAACACGGTCTTGCTTCGTAGTGTCCCTGTCTCGAATCGTAACTGAACCGTCACCCTCGATGCTATCGAAGTCAACGGTGATCCCGAAGGGAACACCAGCCTCGTCTATACGCCGGTATCGACGTCCTATGGCACCTCCTTGGTCGTACACAACATTCCAGCGGAGGCGCAGGCGTTCATAAAGTTTGCGAGCTCTGGCCACGAGTTCAGGCTTGTTCTTGACGAGTGGGAAAACACCTGCTTTTACAGGAGCAACTCGCGGGTGAAAGCGGAGGACGGTACGTTTATCGCCATCAACTTCGTCCACATCATACGCCGCACAAAGTACGGCGAGCAAAGTACGATCAACGCCTAGACTGGGCTCAATGACATGCGGGACATACCTTTCCTTCCGCTCCTCGTCAAAGTACTCCATGGATTTCCCTGAGGATTCCTGATGCTGGGTGAGATCGAAGTTCCCACGAGCAGCAATGCCCTCTAGTTCTTGCTCTCCAAAGGGAAACTTGAAGGTGATGTCGGTACAAGCCCGAGCGTAATGAGCTAGTTTTTCCTTCGGATGAACTTCTTCTCCAAGATGCTCCCCCGTCAAACCGATTGAGGCGAACCACCCCTTTCGAACATCAATCCACTCTCGATGGTACTTGGGCCAGGCTTCCTCATCCGGAGGTATAAAATACTCAATCTCCATCTGCTCGAATTCCCTTGAGCGAAAAATAAAGTTTCGAGGGGTGATTTCGTTGCGAAAAGCCTTACCGATCTGGGCGATGCCGAAGGGGACCTTAACGCGTCCGGAATCGAGAACGTTCTTGAAGTTGGCAAAGATACCTTGAGCAGTCTCAGGGCGAAGATAGCAAACGGAGGAAGCATCTCGAAGGGCACCCACATGCGTCTCGAACATCATATTGAACTCACGTGGTTCGGTCAGCGAACCGTGTTCGCCCGTGGCGGGCGAAGGTACAAATCGACGTTCATCGGGTTCAATTTCGTCAAAAGATTTCAAGGATACAGGTGCTAGTTCACCTTGCTTCGCCTGTTTGCGCTTCATCTCGAGAGCCTTCCCATCCGCCTCTTCCTGCATGACCTCGGATTCGAGAACGGAGACCCAACCTATGGTCTCGCCATCC
Organism: uncultured Puniceicoccaceae bacterium; assembly: GCA_964637065.1. GTDB lineage: Bacteria > Verrucomicrobiota > Verrucomicrobiia > Opitutales > Seribacteraceae. The sequence goes on along the minus strand of CAZWTI010000318.1, from coordinate 3,517 downwards.
ACGGCAACCGAACCACAGAAAAGTTGATCCGCACGATAGCGCATCTTGGACTCCCTGCAGTCCACCATAGGATCGGTAAAACCATCAACGTGCCCGGATGATCTCCAGACTTCAGGATTCATGATGATAGTGGAGTCAAGACCCACGACGTCGTCTCTCCTGCGAACCATGTCTTCCCACCATGCATCCTTGATGTTTTTCCGCAGTTCGACTCCAAGTGGTCCATAGTCGAAAAAACCGTTTATCCCACCGTAGATTTCAGAAGACTGAAAAATGAATCCGCGTCGCTTGCACAGAGCAACGATTTCGTCCATGGAGACATTATATTTCATCATGTTCTTATCTAAAACCGCCCAAGGGTAATGATACCTGAAGTATGCACAACGCCGAACTTCCCATATGTTTGAGATGACCAAACGATACAAAAGTCTAGCCCCTCCGAAGCTGACATTCCTTCGTTTTGCCGGTTGACTTGGCATTACTCACATGGTTGCCTCTAAATAGCGAATGAAGACCCAAAATCGCCGAACAAACGGATTAATCTTTGCAATTATTGTCATTGTAACGGCATTTAGTACCTCTGGGTGCATGTTTCCTAAAGCAAAGAAATATTTCTCGAAGAACATCAATGTTGCCGGAGCCGTCACACATTTACCCAATTCTTGGGCCCCAGTTGAGCAAAGCACCCTTCGACTACGGTCTGATGAGTTGTGGTATCGTCGTGATTTCAGTGGCAACAAGACGACGTTGATGTGGGGCTTGTTCACTTTCACGGATTATTAAATTCCGCTGAATAGCAGTAGCTATCCCTGCTGTCCTACTTCTCAAATGAAGCAAATTTGCTTATTGCGAATTAGAATCATTCCATTTATTACTTGCGAACGAGTCTCAGTAGCGATAGGACAGGCAACATGAATTCACTGTTGCCAGAAACGGAGCGACATCGACTGCGGGACGCCTTGAAAAACCGCAACTTGAGACCGACCCGCCAACGTTCGTGCGTGTACGGAATTATCCTCGATAAACCAGATCATCCCACAGCAGACGAAATTCACCACCGTGTTCGAAAGAAACTACCCACCATTTCATTGGCAACCGTATACAACTGTTTGGATACACTAGTGGAATGCAGCTTGGTAAAACAGGTAAATTTGGATCGTTCCCCCACCCGCTTTTGCCCAAATAGAAATCCCCACGCTCACTTTAGATGTCGTGAAACGGGTAAGGTTTACGATGTTGAACTCGATCATGAAAGGCTTCTCAGCCTTGAGCAAATTCTTCCTGACGGATTTTGTGCCGACACCATAGACTTGGCATTCGCCGGCGTGGGTCCAAAATCCAAACCCCAAAACGTACAAGAACCCTCCAACGAAAATCACAACAAGTGAATCAACTGGAAATCAAAAACCTCAGTGCTGAAATTGAGGGCAAGAAAATCCTTCAAGGCTTGAACCTGAACCTGCCTCAGGGGGAAGTACATGCCGTCATGGGCCCAAACGGCAGTGGGAAGAGTACGCTTTCCAAAGCTCTCTCCGGACACGAAGACTACGAGGTAACAAGTGGGTCCGCCCTCTTGGATGGTGAGGAGATACTTGGTTTGGAACCGGAAGAAATTGCCCGTCTGGGATTGTTTCTCGCATTTCAATATCCGCTGGAAATCCCCGGCGTCAGCATAGCAAACTTCATTCGAGCTGCGCTTCAGTCTAGAATTCCTGAGGGAGAAACCTTGGATGCGGTTGGCTACTACAAAGATTTGTATGCCTGCATGGACGAATTGGGCATCGACCGGAAATTTACCGCTCGCTCAGTGAACGAAGGATTTTCAGGTGGCGAGAAGAAAAGATGTGAAATCCTGCAGATGTTGATGCTCAAACCCAAGTACTGCATTCTCGACGAGACGGACAGCGGTCTTGATATCGATGCCCTCAAGATCGTTGCCAAAGGAGTCAATCGCATGCGCTCATCAAATCGGGCCATCCTTGTGATCACTCATTATCAGCGACTGCTTGAGCATATTGTCCCAGACAAGGTACACATCATGTGGGAAGGTCGAATCGCCCATACGGGCGGAAAAGAGCTTGCATTCGAACTTGAAGAAAAAGGATACGATTGGGTTCGCGAAGAACTCGTCGCTTGAAACGGAAAAATTAAAAATGATCCAGCCAACCCAAATCGATATCGACCGAGACAAAGGCGACTTCCACTACGAGACGGAATACGAGTACGACGCCGGTGTCGGACTGCGGGAGGAGGTTGTCCGCTACATTGCCGAGGTGAAGGGAGAAGACGAATGGATTCAAGACTATAGACTGAAAGCTCTCCGGACTTTCGATCGCAAGCCCTTGCCGACACACTGGGCGACGAAGGACTTGGAAAATATTCATTTCGAGAAAATTCGGTACTATCTCTCCAAGGGCCAGCAACCGAGCAGGACTTGGGATGAAGTCCCGGACGACATCAAGGAAACCTTCGAACGACTTGGTATTCCAGAACAGGAGCGAAAATTTTTGGCTGGTGTCGAAGCCCAGTTCGACAGCGAAGCCGCTTATTCGCGGATGAAGGAAGATCTTGAAGAACAGGGTGTTATCTTCGTAGGTTCCACCGAAGGGTTGAAGGAACATCCCGAAATCTTCCGTAAATGGTTTGGGAAAGTTATTCCGGCAAGCGACAACAAGTTTTCCGCCCTGAACTCTGCCGTCTTCAGCGGCGGCAGCTTCATTTATGTTCCTCCCGGAGTCAAATTGGCTCAACCTCTTCAGGCATACTTCAGGATCAATGCTGAAAACTTCGGTCAGTTCGAGCGAACGCTCATCATAGCGGACGAAGGGGCCGAACTCACCTATATGGAAGGATGTACGGCTCCAAAGTTCGAAACGACGACTCTCCACAGCGCGGTGGTTGAGCTTGTTGCAATGCCTGGGGCAAAAATCCAATACATTACAGTCCAGAACTGGTCCAGCAACGTCTTCAATCTAGTCACCAAGCGCGCCATGGCTCACGAGGAGGCAGAGGTGCGCTGGATCGACTGCAACATCGGTTCCCGTCTAACCATGAAATATCCGGGAGTGATCTTGAAAGGGCGAAAAGCCCGAGGTGAAGTCCTTTCGATCGCCCTTGCTAATGACGGTCAGCATCAGGACACCGGAGCGAAAATGATTCACGCCGCGGATGAAACCACTAGCAACATCATCGCTAAATCCATTTCAATCGGCAAGGGACGTTCATCCTACCGCGGACTCGTGCAAATTCCAGGGCACTTGGGTAACTGCCGCAACAACACAGAATGTGATGCCTTATTGATCAACTCAAACAGTCGTACCGACACTTATCCAGCAATCACCGTTCGAGGAGATGGAAACGCCGTACAGCACGAAGCCAGCGTATCCAAGGTCAGCGCCGAACAAATTTTCTATATGCGTCAACGCGGTTTGTCGGAAGCACAAGCCGTAAGTCTAAGCGTAAATGGTTTCGTGAACGACCTCATTCGGGAATTCCCTATGGAATATAGCGTCGAGCT
>CAZWTI010000317.1:0-9446 GCA_964637065.1 uncultured Puniceicoccaceae bacterium | reverse complement strand
CCACTTCGGTACGGGAACCTCGCGAAGACTTTGACGTTAATGCTCTGGGTACGTTCAATCTGTTGGAAGCCGTGCGGAAGTACTGCCCCGAAGCTGTCTTGATTTATGCTTCCACAAACAAGGTGTATGGTGACCTTGATGGGCTTCCCTTGGAGGAGAGAGAGAGTTCCTATGTGTTGGGAGGAACCGGCGGAGTGACCGAGGAGCAACCTCTCGACTTTCATTCTCCCTATGGTTGTTCCAAAGGTGCCGCTGACCAATACGTCGTTGATTATGGACGAATCTATGGTCTGCGCTCAGTTTCATTGCGCCAGTCCTGCATTTATGGACCTAGGCAGTTCGGAATTGAGGATCAGGGATGGGTGGCTTGGTTCTGTATCGCGGCGGAACTGGGGAAACCTGTCACTGTCTACGGCGATGGCAAACAGTCGCACGACCTGCTGCATGTGGATGATCTCGTGGAAGCTTACCGTGCCGTCGTTGCTCATGCGGACGAGGTGGCAGGGCAAGCTTTCAACGTGGGGGGGGGCAAGGACTGCGTCCTGTCCGTGAACCAATTGGTGAAAATGCTTCGAGCAGACCTCTTGGAAGTAAGTTACGCCGAGGAGCGACCAGGTGATCAAAAGGTATTTGTTTCCAACAATACGAAGCTTGAACAGGTTACCGGGTGGACTCCTGCGATTGATGTAAAGGAGGGCGTGAAGTCGCTTCGTGAATGGATCACGAACGAACGTGAAATGCTTGCCCGCTATCTTGCCTAAACCTTTTGGTTGGCGGTTTGACTAGACTTCTTTGACCCTGATGTCGGTGCATGCAAAGACATTATAGGGGGCTGAATCCCACCAAGCGATCCATCCCTTGACGAGAGCGAGGACAAGAATGTAGCGGTTTGGGGTAGGTAAGGCCGATAGGCTGTTTTTGTGTTATCGTCACAGAAGGGCTTAGCAGGGTGGAGATTTTTGTTGGAGCGAGACTACCCCATGAATTATTCCAGTGTGCTATGGCTTTGGGGCAAGAAGACCAGCAACCTTTCCCCAATGGAAAGTGCGAGTAATAGGCTTGGGTGAAGATACCGCGGTCGTACACACTTAGGGTCATTGCAGCTGGCGGGGTCTCTTTTGGTCGAAAGCAGCTGCGGGACGCTTAAAATGCAACTACTCCTATCTCGCAATCCAAGTCAAATTGTTCGGGTCATCCCTATTTTGAAGTTTTTTTTATTGGATTGTATTTCTCATTTCCGATTAGGCTTAAAAAAGATCTATAGAGGTGAGTGTGCCATGGTTTTTGACTTTTAACAAATATGGTAATCAATGCTCGATACAAATGAGTATGCCAAGCTACATTTAGATTCCTATAAATTTTGCATGTATTCTTTTTCGTCAATTTCTTAGATTTTACAAATTTTTCAATTATTCTGATTGGAGAAATTATTTTCCATGACCAACTCGAATTGATTTCTCTTAGTTCCGATGTTAAACTTGCAACTAATTCATGAGATTGCTGAGCTGAAATTTTCGCATCCTTGGCGAATTGCTTTGCTTCCGTGGAACGCTTGTCGGCATCCTTGGCGAATTGTTCTGCTTCCGTGGAGCGCTTGTCGGCATTCTTGGCGAATTGCTTTGCTTCCGTGGAACGCCTGTGAGCATTCTTGGCGAAATCCTCTACTGCGACTGAGCGCAAATCTGCTTGTTTTGCTATTTCTTCCGCATTCAATAAATGAGTCTGGGTTTTAGTAGCATTTTTTTTAAATTGTTCTAAAGTCACTTGGATATCATTATTAATTTCGCCAAGTGAGCTTTTGATATCTTCATTAGAGTTTTCAGTTAACTTAAGTAATTTTGCCGAAAGTTGCTCCTCAAGTATGGTTTCATCAGAACGGTATCCCCATGGGGAAAAAACTTTACGCAAAAAATTTTTAGGTATTGCTTTTGAGATGTACAGGGAATTTTTAGGGATTTGTTTACCAAATGCCATGGACCAAAATTTATTATCATCTAGAAGTGAATGATAACTGACAGGTGGACCAAAACATTTAGACCTCTGTTCGAGGAATTTAACCTTTATCCCAAAGTAAGGGGCCTCTGATAATACGGAAGAACTAATTCCACATGCTGTAGTGAATTTGCCATTAGCAAACAATTCATATGTATCAGTGTCAGAGATAAGTTCTGCATTATATCTATTTATGATAAGGTCATCAATATCAGGATCAGATAAGTAAGGATGAGGTTTATAAATAGTCTCCTCATGAGTGTTCGCAAGTTTGTCTATTTCGTATAGATAATTATCTAGTTTCTTAAAGGATCCATCAAAAAAAATGCTTTTATCTATAGTGGTCTGACCAAATATACCAAGAGTATTCCTTTCATCTTGAATCCCATCAGAATTATAACGGACACGCAAAGCTTGTACAAACATATCAATTAAACCAATACTTGCAATATGTTGCCTTAGGTTGGTTTTAAATGAAGTAGAAATATCTAAATAAAGATCATCGAGAAATCTAATTGGATGAATAGTTATATTTATCCACGGTATGTTCTTAGTATTGAGATATAAGTATTCTCGTTCAGGAATTTCAAAACCAATAACTAAAGTATCATTCAGGTCAAGTTTCTTGAGAATAAGATTATCATCATTACAAAGAGAGGCTTTCCAAATATTTATCCAATCATTTATTTTTGTAATTTTATTTACATCAGAGATATATGATGAATACGATATATCAAGTTGTTTTAGTAATGGCTTAAATAGCAACATAAGTATCCCGATGTTTGCAGCTTGGTCACCACGACAAGGGTCACCCATAAAAAGAACTTTAGTGATCATATAACACTATTTCTTCGAATAATATAGAGGTTTACCTGACCCTCTTTTTTTTCACTCAGATACATTTCTTTCTCATTGAGCAAGCAATAAGTATTTATCTTATTATCTGTAAATTTGTATATATTTTGGCCATACCAATTATCAATTACAAAGGGAGCAGGAATCATTGAAATGAATTCAAAATGACTATAATGCCTGTAATGGAATTTGTGCGGATTCTTTTCGAGCGGATGATGTTTTTGATTAGGGAAGGATATTAATAGATAACCATTACTTTTCAAGCTGTGTAGCATTAAATTCAGCATCAATCGATCTTCCTTAACATGCTCAAGTGATTCAAAGCAGATAACTAGATCATATGTATTTTCCTTTATATTGAATGGGAAGATTTCATTAACGAACTCATTGTTATTATTAGAATAGTACTGATTTGCCATAGAAATAGCATCTTTAGAGCCGTCGTATCCCGTAGTCACCATTTCTGGAAATCTCTCTGATAGCATATAAGTCCCATAACCATTGCCACAAAAAATATCTAAGCAAGAATTATTATTCCATGGCCCATTTTCTTCTATTATTTTAAATGCAAATTCATACCTTATAGTATGATCCCGTCTTATTTCCGAAACATTATTTGCGATTTGTCGTTCACCACTTTCTAAATTATAATCTTTGTCTTTATTCATGACATGTCATTATAAATTTTAGAAACACTAATATTAGCATCTACATGCAAATATCCTCCGAAATTACTTTTTAATAGATGTAATGGAGGACAACTTTCGATAGTGCTAGCACAAAATACGCGATCATAAAATTGTTCGGTAAATGGATCTGGTTTTATCCCAATATCTATTCGAAATTCTCCAGAATGGAATGGCCATGTTATTTCCCATGAAATCGATATTAATGCGCCTTTCTTCATTTTTGGCAGAAAAACATTATAGTAATTAGAATTACAGCTTAATAGAGGAACACCTTTCTTATCAGCAATAAGCAAACCAACCGCTGCCCCCGAAGTTACGATTTTATTTGAAATAATGTCAGCCTTAAAGAAAACTGTTTCACCAGGAGAGCATTTTGAAATTCTTTTTCCATTTATATTTAAGATGCAGAAGGAAGTAAATTCTAATTCTAATGTTCCTCCACTATCCCCTCCCACAGAGTTTTTTCTTAGTTCGGAATCTTTTTTGCTTGATGGATTAAGGGTATTGGGCATTAAATTCGTAATTTCATTCGAATTATAAATAGTAGATTTATTTCCAACTAAATCGTTTTGATAGAGATCGCAGATTTCCTCTACACTACCCATTGATTTTATTTTGTTATTTGAAATATAAATTGCTCTACTGCAGAATTGACGCACCTGATTCATTGCATGGCTTACAAATAGTATGCATGTACCAGTACTTAACAAATTATTCATTTTAAGTATACATTTGGCTTGAAAAGCTATATCTCCTACACTTAGGGTCTCGTCGACAATTAAAATATCCGGCTTTGATAATGTCGCTACTGCAAATGCAATTCTTGCAATCATGCCACTAGAGTAAAGCCTAACAGGTTCATCGAAATAAGTTCCAATATCAGCAAAACTCTCAATATTAGGCATCAATTCGATTGTTTGATTTTGACTTAGACCTCTTAGCTGTCCTTCAAGAACAACATTTTGGCGTCCTGTAAAATCAGGATGAAATGCCATCCCGAGTTCCATGATTGCAGACAAACGTCCATTCACTTCGACATCCCCTGTGGTAGGTCTTGTAATCCCAGAAATCATTCTTAGTAATGTGCTTTTACCTGCTCCATTTACCCCTATAATACCTATCGCCTCACCTCTTCTTGCTTCAAAATTTATATCTTTTAATACCCAGTCAAGTCGATGGTATTTTTTTCTTTGAAGATTAAAACATTCCGCTAATCGAGCACCCCAAGAGCTATATTTCTTATATGCTTTACCCAAATTTCTGACAGAAATTGCTTTCATATTTATTGATTCTCTGAAATCAATTGAATGTAAATTTATGGACTGTGCGACTCAGCCTGTTTGAGATTGATAGTAGCAATTCTTTTGAATCGAGAGCAGGCGCTTATTGTATCTTTCACCAACTGTTAAAGGCGACAGATATTCCTTGATAAAACGTCGACCTAGAGCACCTCGCTGATTGGCTGCATCAGGTTCATCAACAATGCGTTGCATTTGGCGAGCGGCGTGATCGATGTCTGGTTCGGCCCACGTTTGCCCCGTTGAATATGGTCCTTGTGATTTCTCGATAGGCAAAAGTTCGAACCGAACGGGATAAGAATTGTGTTCGTTCATGAAGTCGACGTTACCTGACCAGTTGGTGGCGATCACGGGTTTGCCTTCGGCCATGCACTCGGCGATAATTAATCCGAACCCTTCGGCGCGATGGAGGGAGATAAATGCGTCACAACTGTCCTGCAAGGCATCGACTTCGGTTTTGTGGAGGTCTGTGTTAGCAGGGTGACATTTTCCAGTTCCAAGCATTTTGCTTTCAAGGCGGTAAAGTCATCCGGGTAGTCGTAAGTGTTGTGAATCTTAACAACTAAGTGACAATTGGAGCGTTTTTTCTGAAGTCGCTTGAATGCTTCCAATGAGGCGTCTGGATTCTTTCGAATTCTAGTTGAATTTAGGTCGAACATCGAAAGGAAGATAAATTTATTATCTGGTAAGCCAAATTTCTTCCGATCGACTTGTGGTCGAGAAGGGCATTCAATTGCGTGCGGCAATATGTGAACGGGAACTGGTGAAATGAGGTGAATCGCTTCGAATACATAATGCGAAGGCACCCAGATTTCCTGTAGCCCCACAAAATGCTGAAGCCATTGTTGGGGAAAGCTAGGTAGTTCCCAATGCCAATAACCAATATTGTATTTGCCAAAGAAAAAAGAGCTTTTAAATGATTTAAACACTCGCTGCATTCCATCTGGATTGATGTGAAACAGATTTGTCGATTCTGGATTGCTTTCCTGCAGAAGATCCGAGAACTCGTTATTCAAATACAGAAGCTTTCCATTACATGGAGCTTGGATTAATGAATGTCGTATGCCGCAACGCCGAACGATTGCCGTGCTTAAACGAGCACTTTCTCCCAAGCCGAATTCCTGACGGAAAAATCCTATTATGTTAATACCAACCGTCCAATTTTCGTTGCCCCAGTCGGGTAGATAGGGGTTCTCAGGATAGTCGAAATTCAGCAGATCGTTCTCCCCCATTGCTATCCTTCTAACTTGGAGGTGCTGGTTCCGATCCTGTTTGCGGTAAATGGAGAGTGGGGCGGAAACAAATTTAAGAAACAAAAAATTCGAAGTGATTCTTGATACCCAAGCCAGAAAATTTGTGAAACTTGCACCTCGAAGTCTCAGTTGCAACAACTGTGAATTGCCGTTTTGGTGATGTTTTGTCATTAAATCGAAAGAATCCTTGCGAAATCCCGAAACAGAAGGTTTCACAACACCAAGCTTCTTCCCGTTCCAAAAGAGCTCGATGCCTAAGTTCCACTCAAAATTTTCCGTGGCAAAGGTCTCAACACACAAAGTGGCAGAAGGCAAATCCGCTGGAAGGCGAAGAAAGGCCCTGTCCTTTAACCAAAATCCCTTTCTGGGGAAGGGATTTCTAGGTATGTGGAATCCTTGAAAGAAAAAGACTAATTTGCCTTGAGAAGATGCGATCACTTAGGTCTTGGTCTAGAATGGGGAAAAGTAGCACCCAACTTTAGCTCGAGACTCGATAGCAAGAAAATGCATTTGAGCCGTTTACAAGTCAACGGGTTTCACGAGTGCTCAAAGCTACTTGCGCAAAGTCTTGAATTACTCCAACATCTAAATGTTGAAAATTCCCTCTCTCATCTGGACGAATTTGTGTAAGCTTGTTTCTCCTGCATTGATAAGGATATTGCATTTGGTACCTATAATATGACCAATCCCGCGTCTCTCACAACTAGGCAAGTCACCGAATGGAGGTATGGGGAAGAGGTGACTGAAAAGACATTTGATTTTTTTGAGGATGAGGGATTTTTTTTGAAGGAAGCCGTCTCTGCCTCCCGTTCTAGTTGCGTGATGAATGCAAGGAAGTTGACTTCGGTGGGCATCGAGATGCGTCCAGTTGCTACAGGTGTAGGTGATCCCCCTCGCAAGATGAGGGCGGTTCCACAAGCTGAGTGGGTGTCGGCATGAAGTTGTTTGTGACTGGAGGTCTCGGCTTCATCGGCTCGAACTTTGTTCGGCTCTTGCTTGAAGACGACAGCGTTGAGTATGTGGTGAACCTCGACAAGGTGACCTATGCGGGGAACCCTGAGAACTTGGCTGACTTGGAGGACGATCCCCGATATGTATTTGTTCAAGGGGATTTGATGGACGGAGAGTTGACTTCGCGATTGCTTGCTGAGCACGGTGTCGGAGTCATTGTCAACTTTGCGGCTGAAAGCCATGTTGACCGCTCTATCGATTCCCCCGAACCTTTCTTCGAGACCAATGTCATGGGTACCCTTCGCCTGCTGGATGTCGCCCTCCGGCATTGGACGGCCATGCCCGAAGGGAAGCGTGACGCCTTTCGCTTTCTCCATGTCTCCACCGACGAGGTCTACGGCTCGCTCGGTCTTGAGGATCCCGCCTTTTGCGAGACCACGCCTTACGCCCCGAACAGTCCTTACGCCGCCTCCAAGGCGGGGGCGGACCATATCGTGCGGGCCTATCACCACACTTTCGAACTCCCGGTTATTACTACGAACTGCTCGAACAACTACGGACCCTACCAGTTCCCCGAAAAGCTTGTTCCGCTGATGATCCTTAATGCCCTCGAGGGCAAATCGCTCCCCATCTACGGCGACGGATCCAATGTACGGGACTGGCTCTACGTCACCGACCATTGCGAGGCCATTTGGTTGGCGCTCACGCGGGGTCGCTTGGGCGAAACCTACTGTATAGGCGGAGATGCAGAACGAACCAACCTGCAGGTCGTCGACGCCCTCTGTTCCGCCCTCGACGAACTTCATCCCGAAGGTGCTCCGCACGAAAATCTCAAGACCTTCGTCCGGGATCGTCCCGGTCACGATCACCGCTACGCCATCGACTTCTCCAAAATCCGCGACGAACTTGGCTGGCGCCCGAGCCTCGGTTTCGAGGAAGGCATGCGCTCCACCGTCGAGTGGTATCTAGCCAATCTCCCTTGGTGCGAGTCCATCGCCTCCGGCAATTACCAACGTGAACGGCTTGGCCTCTCGTGACCATGCAACGCAAAGGCATCGTTCTCGCGGGAGGTTCAGGTACCCGTCTCTATCCCCTCACCATGGCCGTGAGCAAACAGCTCCTGCCCGTCTATGACAAGCCCATGGTCTACTACCCCATCTCTATCCTAATGCTGGCGGGGATACGGGAAATCCTCATCATTTCCACTCCCCATGACCTGCCTATGTTCCGCAAGCTCCTCGGAGACGGGAGCCAACTCGGGGTCAGCTTTCAGTTTGTGGTACAACCCAATCCGGAAGGGTTGGCACAAGCCTTAATCATTGCCGAGGATTTCCTAGATGAGTCTCCCTCCGCTCTCATTCTGGGGGACAATGTCTTCTACGGCACGGAATTGGAAAACACCTTGGCAGAGGCTGATGCTCGCAAGGAAGGGGCTAGCATCTTCGGGTACCACGTTTCCGACCCGACCATCTACGGGGTGGTCGACTTCGACGAGGACGGCAACGTACTCTCCCTCGAGGAGAAGCCTGTCGAACCAAAGTCGAACTACGCCGTTCCCGGCCTGTACTTCTACGACGAACGCGCCCCCGCTTTCGCAAAGGCGCAACAGCCTTCGGCTAGGGGAGAACTGGAGATCACTGACCTCAACCGTACCTACCTTGACCAAGGGCAACTGTATGTCGAAATACTCGGGCGGGGTACGGCATGGCTCGATACGGGTAGTCACGATACCCTCGCCACCGCCACCGACTTCGTGAAGGTCATCGAGCGTCGCCAAGGCCTGAAGATAGCCTGTCTCGAGGAAATCGGCTTCTACAAGGGTTGGCTCGACAAGGGGGCCATCGAGACGGCCGTGGAGCGTCATGGTTCTTCTCCGTACGGTATCTATCTGCGTGATTTGTTGAAACGCTGAGGGATTGCTGGAGTCGCTTAACGCATCAACATATCATGATGCGTTGATGAAAGAGCTTGCGCGGGGGCGTTCCTTCCCTCATTCTAGGCGGTTTCATGGGCAAAAACTTCATCTTTTCCTCGGAGTCGGTTGGCGAAGGCCATCCCGACAAGGTGTCCGACTCCATTTCCGACAGCATCCTCGACGCCTGCCTGCAGGACGACCCCAAGAGCCGGGTGGCTTGCGAAACGTTGGTTAAGAGCAATTGCGTTACCATCGCGGGTGAAATCACCACCGATTCCGAAATTGACTACGAGAATGTCGTTCGCGAGGCCATACGAGATAATGGCTATGTCAACGACGACGATGTTTTTCATGCCGACAAGGTATTCATTACCAACCAGCTAACCGCTCAGTCTTCGGACATTTCGCAAGGCGTCACGGCGGCGGCTGCCGAAGGCAAGGAGACGGACGAGCAGGGTGCGGGCGACCAGGGCATCATGTTCGGTTACGCCTG
>CAZWTI010000316.1:0-2703 GCA_964637065.1 uncultured Puniceicoccaceae bacterium | reverse complement strand
AGCCCACGGGCCACACCATCGGCGAGAGCCAAGCCATGGTGAAGGCCGCGAAAGCCACAGGCATCACCGCCCAGGTCGGCCTCCACCGACGCATCGGACCGCACCACGTCTCGGGCATGAAGATTCTCAAGCGCGGAGCCGTGGGCGCCGTGGGCATGGTGCGCCTCTTCGTGGCGGGAGGCGGCGGCAAGGAAACCCCGTCGCGCAACCAGGATCCCTCAGACGGCCTCGACTGGGACCTCTACTGCGGTCCCGCCCCCCTGCGTCCATTCAACACACGCATACACCCCGGAGGCTGGCGCAACTTCCTCGACTTCGCCAACGGCACCCTGGGTGACTGGGGCGTGCACTGGCTGGACCAAGTCCTCTGGTGGACAGACGAAAAAGCCCCCAAGTACATCCACTCCACGGGTGGCAGGCCCATACGAGGAAAAGCCGTCTTCAACGACAAGTTCCAGACCTCCGACGCCCCCGACACCCAGGTCGCCACCTACCAATTCGAATCCTTCACCGCCACGTGGGAACACCGCAAGTACGCACGCAACAATTCCGAGAAGCACGCCATCGGGGCCTATTTCTACGGCACCAAGGGCGTCTTCCACATGGGATGGCGAGACGGCTGGACCTTCCACCCAACCGACTCCAAGCAAAAGACCATCCACGAGGATCACCAGTTGCAGGAACCCGACGGCCACAACCTTACCCTCCTCTGGGCCGACTTCCTAAAGGCAATCGAGAAAAAGTCCCAACCCGTCTGCGGCATCGAGCCCTCACACCGCTCGTCCGTCCTCCCCATGCTCGGCATGCTCTCCTACAAGCTCGGCCGAGGCGTGGCCTGGGACGGCGAAAAGGAAACCATCCCCAACGCCCCCGAGGCCCAAAAGCTCCTTCGCCGCGAATACCGCAAGCCTTGGAAATACCCCATGTGAGCTATGGCCTTGTGCCCGCACTCAAAAGGGCTTCAGTACACACAACTGCAATACCGCAGCCTGCACGACGCCGTGCAGGAACTCGATAACGCAACCGCAATTGGCAAACTCTTCGTCAAGTTTCAGAAGTACTTCTACAAGAAGTCCAAGGTGAGGTAGTATTCACTTCGGTTACCAACTCTGTTTGGGGTATTCTAAGCAAAGGCATTAAAAGTGATTTGCCAAGGAGGGGATTGAATCGCAGATTGGCGGACAGTCTCTTGACAAGCTCCATGAATACCATTTCACGACTTATTTTGTTACTGCTCCTGCCCCTGAACTTGCTTGCGAACGAAGGGATCGAATTCTTTGAGGCGAAGATTCGGCCCGTCCTGGTCGAGCAGTGCTATGAGTGTCACAATAGCTCGGGCAAGGCGAAGGCCAAGCTGGCCCTGGACTACAAGGGAGGCGTGCTGAAGGGAGGACGCGAGGGCCCGGCCATCGCACCGGGGAAACCCGAGGAGAGTTTGCTCCTCAAGACGATTCAGCATGAGTTCGAGGACTTGCGAATGCCCAAGAATGGCCCGCGCCTGAGTAAGAACGTGCTGAAGGATTTTCGGAAGTGGATCGCGCTGGGGGCACCCGACCCGCGGGACAAGCCCCCCTCGGCCGAGCAATTGGCCAAGACCACCTCGTGGGAAGCCCTGCGGGAACGACGCAAGAAATGGTGGAGTTTTCAACCGATAAAGAAGCAGCAACCCCCGGAAGTGGCGGCAAAGGAATGGTCGGGACATCCCGTGGACAAGTTTCTCCTAGCAGGAATGGAAAGGGCCAAACTGGCCCCCAACGAGGAAACGGATGCGTTAGCCGCGCTTCGTCGACTGTCCATTGCGATAACGGGTCTTCCACCCACCCCTGCTCAACAGAAGACCTATGCCAAGGAGGACGAAAAGGATGCCGGGGCCGCCACGGAAAAGCTGGTGGACGATCTTCTAGCCTCGCCCCAGTTCGGGGAGCGCTGGGCCCGCCACTGGATGGACTGGGTGAGATACGCGGACTCCCACGGAAGCGAAGGCGATCCCAACATCCCCAACGCCTATCGTTACAGGAACTACCTGATACGCGCCCTGAACGCGGACGTGCCCTACCACCAGTTGGTGCGTGAGCACTTGGCAGGCGACTTGTTGCCGAAACCACGGGTTAAAGAGGAACTGGGCCTGAACGAGTCCGCCATCGGCACGGCCAACCTGCGGTTCGTCCTGCACGGGTTCGCACCCACCGACGCCCTCGACGAGCACGTGCGCTTCACAGACGACCAGATCGACGTGATTACGAAGACTTTCCTCGGGATGACCGTATCATGCGCAAGATGTCATGACCACAAGTTCGACGCCATCAGCCAGAAGGACTACTACGCATTGTTCGGCATCCTGTCGAACGGAAGACCCGCCCAAAGGGTGATCGAGTCGCCGGAGAGGTTGGATATGCATAAGGGCGAGTTGGTAAAACTGAAGAAAGATATACGGAGCGAGCTGGCCAAGGCCTGGAAGGAAACTGCGGGAAAGTTGGCTGAGATTTTGCAGAAGCCGCCTTCCAAGAAATGGCAGGACGCCATTGGCGACGGAAACGCCCACAACCCCCTGCGAACATGGGCGAGGCTTCGCCACGTGAATAAGGACGGATTCGCCAAGGCGTGGGAGGGCCAAAGGAAGGAATATCAAGCCAGTCAGGAAACCTTGGACAAGCGGCACTCGGGCGGTTACCGGCGGAGCTGGAGGCTGGGCGAGCAAAAGGA
>CAZWTI010000315.1:0-7442 GCA_964637065.1 uncultured Puniceicoccaceae bacterium | reverse complement strand
CGTGAGCGTGTATTGGGACACGCATAGCCGCAATTTCATCGACCTCACGCAGCGCCTTATGCCGCCCGCCGATCAAGCCTTCAGCGCGCTGCTGGATGACTTGCGGGAACGTGGCATGCTCGATGAAACGCTCGGGCTTTGGACTGGTGAATTCGGGCGCAACCCCAAGGTAGGCCGCCGCAGCAGTGACGCCGGCGCAGGTCGGGATGGCCGCGACCACTGGGGTCGCTGCTTCAGTTCTGTGCTTGCCGGGGGGGGGCTGAAGGGTGGGTTTGTTTACGGCAAAAGCGACAAGGTAGCTGGTGAGCCGGTGGAAAACGCCGTGGCGCCGAGGGATCTCATCGCCACAATTTACAATCAACTTGGAGTACCTGCTGAACAGATGCTCCGCGATGTCAACAGTCGACCACAATTAGTCCGCCCTGGGCGAGTGATTAGTGATTTGATTCTCTAGTAAGGCTGGCTTTGTTCTAACCGCCCCGGTGTGCCCCGAACCAGCAAACGCCTTATTCAGGATGGGGGAAGACGATGCACGGCAACGGACAGATAAGGTCGTTGGTTCAATTCAGGGACGGTAAGTGTGAAGGTCCGCAGACAAGGTTGTATATCAACGGGCAGAAGCAGCGGGAAGAAACCCACAAGGACGGTAAGCTAATGTCCATCGTTGCTTGGCAGCCGAACGGCGAGAAGTGTCCCGTGACCAACCTAAAGGACGGTAATGGGGTTTCGGTTAGGTACAACGATGACTGGACGGAAGATGGTCGCCTCACCTACAAGGACGGCGAAGAAGTCATAGAC
Organism: uncultured Puniceicoccaceae bacterium; assembly: GCA_964637065.1. Lineage (GTDB taxonomy): Bacteria > Verrucomicrobiota > Verrucomicrobiia > Opitutales > Seribacteraceae. The sequence continues at coordinate 6,644 of CAZWTI010000315.1, read as the reverse complement.
TAACCCACCCCTCCTCTTCGGGGAAGAAATCTCGCAGGCTTGACCGATGGTGAGGGGGACATAGGGTCGGGTACATGAAGAAGATTGCCACTATTCCTTTCCTTGCCTTCACCCTGAGCATTGGCGCCGCGGACTGGCCGCAATTCCGGTTTGGACCCAATCGTGGAGCGGTTTCACCCGAGGCGTTGCCGTCCCGGCTTCACCTCCAATGGGAGCGGGAGTTCGCCGCTCCGGACCCGGCATTCCCTGGCGAGATTCGTCTGCGCTACGACGCCACCTACGAGCCGGTGGTTATGGGCGATACAATATTCGTGCCTTCGATGGTTGCCGACTCCGTGACGGCGCTGGATACGGCGAGCGGGACGGTCCGTTGGCGGTTTTTCACCGGAGGGCCCGTGCGGTTCGCCCCAGTAGCCCATGACGGGGCGGTTTATTTCGGATCGGACGACGGATTCCTTTATTGCCTGAATGCCGACGAGGGTGGACTGCGATGGAAATTCTACGGCATGCCGGGCGGCAGGACGGACCGCAACCTGCTGGGCAATCGCCGGCTCATTCCCATGTGGCCCGTGCGAGGCGGACCGACGCTGCATGAGGACGTGATCTACTTTGCCGCCGGACTATGGCCGGAGGAGGGCATTTTCATACATGCGGTGGACGCGAGGACCGGCCGCGCCATCTGGACGAACAGCGACAGCGACCAGATCGCCAAGGCCAACCTCGATCACGGCGTGGAACAGGTCATGGGGCTTTCGCCGCAAGGCTACCTCGCGGTGGTGGACAACCGGCTGGTGGCTCCCTGCGGGACGCAACTGCCGGCGGTGTTCGACCTCAAGACCGGCAAACTGGGCCCGTACACGATGGGCTGGGGCGGTCGCACTGGACTGCCCAAGGGGACTTGGTTCGTGGCCGGGTCGGGTCGCTTCCTCGCCCACAGCGGCGATCTCTACGACATGCGGAGGCCCAACGACGAGAAGTTCGCCAACCCCCGCGGTCGTACGGATTACAAGAGCAAGCTCTACCCGGCGGGGTTCACCCGCATCAGGATCGAGCCTACGAACCAAAAGTTTCTTGGAGACTTCCGGCAACCGATATTGTCAACCGATACCATGTATTATACCGACAACGGCATCATGGCGGAGGACGTCTCTCAAATGAAGCTGGAGCCTCGAAAGAAGGAAACGCGCCGCAAGAACGACAGGTACCCGGACAAGTGGAAGGCGAACTTTCCGCCTCTCTGGAGGATGTCCACCGACCTGCGGGCGCGCATCAAGGCAGGCAACCGACTCTATGCCACCGGTCCCGGCAAGGTGGCGGCGATCGACCTGCCCACCGCCGACGACCAACCGAAAATATCTTGGGAGGAAAAGGTGGTCGGCGATCCAGTGAGCGTGGTGGCCGCGAACGGCCGCCTCTTCGTCTCCACCCGCGAGGGTCGACTGTACGCCTTCGGGGCCAGGGAAACCGACGATCCGATTGCACATGCGAAACCGACGGGCGAACCCAAGGGGGCGAAGGAGCGGGCCGAGGGCATTGAAAAGGCAACCCGGGCGTCCGGCGGCTATTGCCTCGTGCTGGGCCTGAAGGACGGCGCGTTGGCGGAGGCCCTGACCGGACAGTTCACCGTCATCGCCATCGATCCCGATGCCGCCAAGGTGGATGCCTTGCGCCGCCGAATGAGCGAGTTGGGCGTCTACGGCAGTCGCATCTCGGCCCACTTGGGCGATCCGTTGACTTATTCGTTCCCTCCCTTCGTCGCCGACCTGGTGGTTACGGAAACGCCGAACCTCTTCAACGGACAATCCGGCGCGGCGGCATTCCAAAACGTTTTCCATGCCCTGCGTCCCTACGGCGGGACGGCCTGCCTGCCCGTGCCCAAGTCGAAACGCTCATCCTGGAAGAAATCCGCAGCCGGCGTCGAGACGGCGCGGGTCCGGGAGGACGGCGAATGGCTCTTGCTCTCCCGCGTCGGGGCGTTGCCCGCAGCCGCCGACTGGTCGCATGCCGGCGGCAATGCCGGCAACACCGGGTCCTCCGACGACCGCTACCTGCGCGGACCGCTCGGCCTGTTGTGGTACGACGGCTCGATCCGTTGGCAACGCCAGCCCGGGAAGACCGAAGTGCGTGTGGCGGGAGGGCGCATCTTCGTGCGGGCCGACCGGATGCTGGCCATCGACGTCTTCACGGGGCGCCGCCTGTGGGACCGTCCCTTGCCCCAGGCCGCCGGTTCCAGCGCGGTGGGCGAGTTCGTGGCCCTGGAGGACGCCGTATACGTAGCCGCCGGCCGGGTCTGCCTCGCGCTTGACGCCGCCACCGGTGAACAACGAGCCCGTTTCCCGATGCCGAACGACGTTGCCGGATCGCTCGTGCACCTGCGACTATGGAAAAACTTCCTCGTGGGCCACCTCGGCAAAACCGTCGTCAGCCTCGACCGCAAGACCGGCGAGCTGCAGTGGTCTTTCACCGCCACGCGTCCCAAGCTCAGTTTGGCCGTAGGCGGCGGACGAGTCTACGTGTCGGAACTCGTCGACGCTCGACGCGGTGAGAAAATCGTCAAGGGAAAGGTCAAGACCTACGCCCTCGAAATCGCCACCGGCAAGGTGGTCTGGCAGGCCGTCGGAGGCACCCCTGCGCGATACAGCGAACCGCACGACCTTCTCCTCACAAGCGCCGCCATCTACAAGGGCAGGGACGGCGTCATCCTTCGCGAATTCAAAGTGAAGGACCCGAAGAAGCAATCATGGAACTACCAAAGTGGCGGCTACATCGCAGGGGACAACCTGCTGGTCGGCGGTTCCGACAACTTCGTCACCTACGATCTCGCCAGCGGGGACAAGCTGGCCAATCTGCTCAAGTGGTCCCGGCGCGGGTGCACTCCCCTGCGGACGAGCCCCTACGTCGCCACCACCCGCTACCGAGGCAACGCCGCCTACATCGACCTCGACACTCAGAAGTTCCAGCCGCTGTGGAACCTGCGCGGGGCCTGCAGCAACAACATTTTTCCCGCCAACGGCATCCTCAACGTCCCCAACCTCTCAGGTGGTTGCACCTGCAACTATACGCCGACCTCCATGGCTCTCGCCCCGCGCGGTTCCCTCCGACCCAAGAAGTAGTCGATTGTCCGGCATCGTGTGCGAACGTCTGCCGGAAGACATCCTCTCCGGACGCGCCACGGTTTCCACCAAGCGGTAAACGTCGCTTGAACACACGTTCGAGCCGGAAACGTCGTTGACCAAAAACAAAACATGACGGATTGTTATAAAAAAGATCGATTGCACCTACATTTCCAAAACGATTTGAATTGAACGAGGGGAAGCCATGAAAGGACCGAAGATTTCTCGACGCCGGCTTTTGCAGGCGGGCGGCATAGGAGCCCTGAACCTGAGCATACCGGGCCTTGTCCTGGGACGGGACGAGACGGACTCCTCGGGCAAGGCGGTGCCCTCGGAAAAATCCTGCATATTCCTGCTCCTGTGCGGTGGACCCAGTCATCTCGACACCTGGGACCTCAAGCCAAACGCGCCCTCGGAGATCCGCGGGCCCTACAACCCCATACGGACGAAGGTACCGGGCATGCAGTTGAGTGAACTGCACCCGAGGCTGGCCAAGTTGACCGACCAGTTCTGCCTGATCCGATCGATGACTCATCCGGGAGGCATCAGCAACCACTTCGACGCCATGCACGACCTGCTCAGCGGGCAGTACGAGCAACGAGTAAAGCAGGGCGTGCCCGACGAGTCGCCCTACATCGGTTCGGTCGTGGCCAAGCATCTCCCGAGCAAGCGGAATCTCGTATCCAACGCCTGGCTGATCAAGTGCGTGGGACGTCCTGTATTCTGCGCCCCGAACATCGGAACCGGGGGCTACCTCGGATCGCCTTATTCCCCGGTCTTCGTGGGTTCGCCCGACAACCACCCCGCCATGCCCGACTTTCGCCCCCCGAAGATCTACGAGGCAAGCGACCCCAAACGCCTGAGGAATCGCCGCGACCTGCTGGACGGCATCGAGTCGGAAGCCCTTCGAGACGATCCCGTCGGCAAGGATTGGCAGAATCTGCGCGAGATGGCTCTGGACGGAATGACTCGGAAGGAGGGACGCGAAGCCTTCGAACTAAAGCGGGAACCCGACTCCGTGCGCGAGCGCTACGGGATGCATCCCCTGGGACAGAATCTGTTGCTGGCCCGTCGCATGGTCGAGGCCGGCGTGCGGTTCGTCACGGTCAACGGCTGGACGGGACCCTCCCCCTACACCGACAAGCAAGGACCGCCCAGTTCGAGCTGGGACATGCACGGCGGCCACATGGGCATGGGCAACGCCTTCGGCGCGGGATCCTCCGGCATGAACTGGTGTCTGCCCCGTCTGGACGAAGCTCTTTCCGCCCTCCTGACCGACTTGAAGGAGCGCGGACTCTTGGAAAGCACCATGGTCGTCGCGATGGGGGAATTCGGGCGTTCCCCGAAAATCCAGACCAAGGGAGCTCCGGGCCGCGTCCACTGGCCTCAGTGCTTCTCCGCCATCGTCGCCGGTTGCGGGATTCGCGGCGGAGCGGTCTACGGCGAGTCCGACAAGATCGGGGCGTACCCGAAGAGCAATCCCGTCAACCCCCAGGACATACACGCGACCATCCTGCACGCCATGGGGGTTCCGCTCAACGACAACATAAGCAACGCGGGGTTCTCGATTCCCCTCACCACGGGCAAGCCCGTCCTAGACATCTTCGGCTAGACTTGCGGAGTTTGGTCATCCGTTTTCGGCGGTTGTGAGGGACCAGTGGCGATGGAAATGACCCGCAGGATTTTCGCTCGCGGCTCGGCGGGAATAGCATGCTCCGCTCTGGCGACGTCCGCAGGGTTCGGCGCCGATCCGAAGACCACTTTGCGCGCGGGGGCCGCCGAAACGGTGGTCACGCCGGAGAAAGGGGTTCTGCTCATCGGCCCGATGAAGCCCGCGGATGGCGTTCACGACGATCTCTTCGCTCGAATCCTCGTCCTGGACGACGGCGACCTTCGTCTGGTCCTCGCCACGCTCGATTATCTCGGTTTCGACTTCGCCTACACGAACCTGCTCCTGAAGGCGATCGCAGAGGCGGCCGACGCGCCCGTCGAGAACGTGATGCTGAATTGCTCCCATACGCACAGCGCCCCACTGTCCGCCCCTTGGGGGCCTTGGCTCAAGGAGAAGAATCTGCCCTTCCACCAATTCCTTCCGGAACGTCTGGCCAAGATCGCGCGACGGGCCGCAAGCGCCCTTCGACCCGCGATCGCCCGTCATCATCGCGAGCCCGTCCAGATCGGATTCAACCGCCGCATGCTTCATAATGGCCGAGTCACCATGGATCCCAACCCCCATGGAGCGACGCTGCCGTGGGTCGACGTACTGGTTCTCGAGGAACCCGGCGGAGAAGAGATTGCATTGTTGTTTTCACATGCGGCCCACCCAGTCGTCGTGCACGACACCTCGACTCTGATCTCGGCCGACTATCCCGGATTTGCGGTCGAGCAGGTTAGGCGGAAAAACGGAGGCAAGGGGATTTGCATGTTCGCTCAAGGTTGCGGCGGAAACATCAACGCATTCCCATGGAGGGGCGGCATCGATGCCGCAAAGGCGGCGGGACGGGACCTGGGTCGGGCGGCGCTGCGGGCATCGAGCTTCAAGGGCGCCCGCAAAGCCATCGGCGCGCTGAAGACGGAAAGCCTTCGTCTCGATCTTCCCTTTCAGGCCCCACCGCCTGCGGAGGAGTTGCGGGCGATGATTTCGCGGGAAAGACATCCCGGGAACCGCGCTCGGCGCGAGGAATTGCTCGCCATCGCCGAAAGCGGCGAGCGACCCACGACGTCCTTCCCGATGCGGGCCTTCGCCATAGGCCGGGACCTATGCATGCTGGCCATGCCGAACGAACCATTCGCCGAATATCACCTGTTCGCCGACAAGGCCGGCGCCTTCCGGCATACCTTCGCATTTGGATACACCAACGGGATGGAGGGCTACGTGGGCACAAGGAAAGATTACGCTCTCGGCAACAATGGCGGTTACGAAACCAGTCCCTTCGGAGCGGCCCTCATGTTCCGGAACCGTCTGCCCTTGGCCCTCGAGGCCGAATCAATGATTCAGCAAGGCATCAAGACCGTGTTGAGGAATATTGCCGCTTAAATACAAGCGATTCAGCGTTTCTTGCTAAAAATAATACTTGCTCAAATCCCGTTTTGCTTATATATTTAAGCAAGATTTCTTTAATGGAAAAAGCAAACGAGGATTGAGTCATGGATATATCGAAATGGAACATTGATAGGTTGAAAATCAAACAGGCTGAGACGCCGGGGGGCAAGATGTTCTTCAAGGTGGAGGGATATCTTCCCAACGGGAAACAGGTCCGAAAACGTTTCACTACCGAACAGGAGGCAAAGAGAAAGAGGTGGGGGTACGTCAGGGACGTCGAGGATGCGGCGGCGGGAGGGGAGTACAGGCACACCCAGTTAAGTCGGGAAGACGAGAGAGATGCCGAGGTCGCCCTGAAGTCGCTCAGGCAACTGGAGGGCGAATATACCCTCTCTGGGGCAGTCGAGTTTTTCAAAACCAATCACAAGGACAAGACTTGGACGGACAAGACGATTGCCGAAGCCGTGGAGTTGTACGCAGACGATTGT
>CAZWTI010000314.1:0-6778 GCA_964637065.1 uncultured Puniceicoccaceae bacterium | reverse complement strand
GCTCCTTTGCCTAGACCGAGCCAACGGGAAAGAACTCTGGCGCAGCACGGTGCTGAAAAGTCCCTTCGAGCGGGTACACCGCTTGAACAGTCGCTCCTCCAGCACCCCCTGCAGCGACGGTGAACGCGTCTACGTCAGCTTCCTTGACGGCAAACACATGTTCGTTTCCGCCTACGACCTTCAGGGAGAGAAGCTCTGGCAGGTTCGCCCGGGCGTTTTTTCCAGCGTTCACGGGTACTGCTCCTCTCCAGTGTTGTGGAAGGATAAGCTAATCGTTAATGGGGATCACGACGGCCCTGCTTACCTCGTCGCCCTTGACAAAGTCACCGGCAAGATCGTCTGGAAGACCGAGCGCCCCAACAACACTCGCAGTTACTGTACTCCCCTTCTTCGCAATATCGACGGGCGCAACCAAATGATCCTTTCCGGAAGCCTGTGCGTAGCCAGCTATGACCCCGACACTGGGAAACAACATTGGATCAGCGATGGACCCACTGAGCAGTACGTTGCCTCCCTTGTCTACAACGGCGACCTCCTATTCATGACCTGCGGTTTTCCCAAGCGCTTTATGCAGGCCATTCGTCCCAACGGTTCGGGCAACGTCACGAAGTCGCACGTCGTCTGGCAAACCACAAAGGGGTGTTCCTACGTCCCCAGTCCCATCACCGTCGGGCCCTACTTTCTCGTGGTAGCGGACAACGGGGTAGCAAGTTGCTTCGTCGCCAAGACGGGCGAACGCCTCTGGATGGAACGCCTCAAGGGGGGACACAGTGCCTCTCTACTTACTGCCAACGGACTCGTATATTTCCTTTCGGACGGCGGCGTCATGACCGTCGTGAAGCCAGATCCCGAATTTAAAGTTGTGGCAGAGAGCGTAGTCGGTGAAAAAACCTTTGCCAGTCCAATCATCAGCGACGGCCACCTATATTTGAGGGGCGAAAAACACCTTTTCTGCATAGACGGTTGAACGACCTATTCATCCCAACAAAGACATGAAGAACCACACGCTCGCCATCTTGACCCTCGTCCTGACTGGACCGGGCATCCTTCACGCCGCCAAGCCCGGCTCGGCCATCACCGACCCAACCACCGCGGCCAAGGATTCAGACTTCGCCGTACAAGGCGAGTACGCCGCCTCCGACGTCATAGGCGCCAAAACCAAATCTGGGGCCTACGGCCTCCAAGTGGTGGCCCTAGGCGACGGGAAATTCCAAGCCGCGCTCTACAAAGGCGGCTTACCCGGCAGCGGGGCGGAAAGCAACGAGTTCGTCTTGCTCAAAGGCAAAACCGAAGGCGACGAAACAACCTTGAAAGCCGGCGGCGGTGAAACCGTGGTCATCACGGGCAACACGGCGATTGGAATCAAAGGCGACAAGAAACTATTCGCCTACGATCGCGTGAAGCGCAAAAGCCCCACCCTCGGCAAGGCCGCCCCTAAGAACGCAAAGGTGCTCTTCGGTGGCAAGAAGACCGACAGGTTCTCCGAAGGCAAGAAACTAGACGGCGAGCTGCTCAAGGAAGGCGTCGCCTCAAAGGACTCCTTCGGCGACTTCACCCTCCACCTCGAGTTTCGTACACCATACAAGCCCAAGGCCAAGCCCGGCAGTCAGGACCGCGGAAACAGTGGGGTTTACATCTTTAATAACTACGAGACTCAGATCCTCGACTCATTCGGAATCAAGGGCGAGTTCAATTTCTGCGGAGCCCTATACCGCAAGAAACCCCCGACGGTAAACATGTGCCTGCCTCCCCTCGCCTGGCAAACCTACGACGTCGAATTTACCGCCCCGCGCTTCAAAGACGGCAAGAAAGTGAAGAACGCCCGCATCACCACACGCCATAACGGCGTCCTCATACACGAGGACTTTGAACTCCCGAAAGGCACCGGGGCCGGCGGGAGTCGCCCCGAGAAGGAAAAAGGACAAATCCACCTGCAGGGTCATGGCAACCCAGTGCGCTTTCAGAACATCTGGCTGGTGGAGAAATAAGCCAAATTCGGCCTAATCCTGAAACCTACGACCTTTTCGCGTCTGTCAAACCTTAGATTCATTGACTCACCAACGGTCTAAGAACTCAGCTACGAAGGCGTCGTCAGTCAGATTTGGATAGGCTTCGGAAACTCTCGTGAGAGATTCCGCTTGTCCGGGAGATAGGATTTCCTCAGGATTCAGGCACCAAGTGCCTTCTATCAAGCCTTGGCGACGAAGAATTTCGTGAACTCCCGGAATGCAACCACGAAAGTCGTTGTCGAAATCGAAGAGGTAGTGATTCATCTCGGTGACTTGGGCAGCAAGTTCGGCGAAAGAGACCGGATCGAAGTCCTCAAGTTTCCGAGCCTCCTTTATGGCTTCCAAGGTCTCGACTGCGACCTTCGTCCAGACGGCCCAGTGTCCGAGGAGACCTCCAGCCATACGCCGGAGCTTCGAGCCACTTGAGGTCCGAATGGAGTAGCCCTCTGTCAGATCCTCGATGATGAAATTGTCGTTGCCCGTGTAGAGAATGACTTCGTCGCCGCGCCCCGAGTCCTCGATCCCCTCTATTGCTTCTTGGGTTAGCTCGCGGTCGAATGCGGCCATCTTTACGGCGATGAGGTTGGGGATGGCGGCGCACTCCCGGAAGAAGGATCGCGAGAGGAGACGTCCGCCAATTGCAGGTTGAAGGTAGAAACCGAAGAGAGGGATGACCTTGGCAACGCAACGGGCATGGGCAATCAAAGTGGCATCGTCCGCATCGGGAAGTGCTGAAAGGCTTAGCAGACCAATGTCGTAACCCAACTCTCGAGCCAACTCTGCCTCACGGACGGCTTGCTCAGTCTGGCCACATACGCCGGCCACGCGCACGATCCGGTCGTCGGTATTTACCTCGTGCTTGCGAATGGTTGCGGCAGAAAGTTCCAAGACGGGACGAAGCAAGCCGTGCTGCGGTTCGCGAATGGCGTACTGCGTGGTGTGCACGGCAACGGCCAAACCGCCGACTCCGGCATCAAGGTAGTAGCTCGTCAATGTGCGTTGGCGGCGCTCGTCAAGCTTACGCTCGGCAGTAAGCGCCAAGGGATGAGCCGGAATGACGATCCCATCGCGAAGAGAATCGACGACGGCGGCTTCGGGCTGGGGGAAATACTCGGGCATGCTCAGAACTTGCCGTCGCGTGCCTCGAACTTGGTGGGTTTTCCCAAGGTGGGGTGCCCGGCTTTAAGCCAAGCGACTACGGCGGCGACGGCCTCCTCCGTCGAGGCTAGTGGCGGACCAAAGATACGGTGCGACTTGGAGGCGTCGTTGAGGAGCGCGGTAACCGCGAATTTCCCGGTAAATACGGGTTCGACGCCGAGGGCTTTGCCCAAGTGCTCGGCTAAATCCCTAACGGCGAGCACCTCCTGTCCCGTGACGTTAACGATGGCTGGAGGGGAGGATGCGAGAGCAAAGGCTCGCAGAGCATGTTCGTTAGCATCTCGTTGCCAAAGGAAATTGAGATGACCCATGGAAAGGTCAATGGAGTCCTTGGAAAGGATACGTCGGGCGAGATCCACGAGTACGCCGTAACGGGTTTCGGCAGCGTAGTTTAGGCGCACGATGGAGACGGGAATCTCGTTAACACGGGAAAAATGCTCGAAAGTTCGCTCACGACCAAGCAGAGACCAACCGTACTCGCTCACGGGTTCGGTCGGCGTTTCCTCGGTTGCGCCTGCGCTTTCAACGGAAACATAGGGATAAACGTTGCCCGAGGAGAAGGCGACGATCCGCGCGTATCCAAAACGCTCCGAGATGATGGCCGGGGCCTGCGTATTCATGGCCCAGGCAAGGGAGGGATTGGTCGTAATCCCGAACTTCATGCCCAACATGAAGACGACGTTCGCTGCATTAGGCAGGTTGGCCACGGCATCACGGTCTAGAACGTCGGAGACGATGGTCTCGACGCCGTGCATTTCAAGGCTTGAACGTGCCCGCGAGTCGGAAAAGCGCGACGCGGCAAACACGCGGACCGGATTCCCGGCCTGATCGAGCGCTTTGCGCGCCATGCGGGTCATGGTGGGCCCCATCTTGCCTCCCGCTCCTACGAAGAGCCAATCGCCGGAAGAATCGGCGAGCTCGGAAACGAGTGCCTCGGAAGGCTCGGAGAGATGGTCTTCCAGGGCGTCGACGTCGGCAAACCCCTCGGAAGGGATTGCAGTCAATGAAGACATATCGAAATCAGATTCCCCAACCTTTCCGGTGTTCCCGTCCGAGATATTGCTTCGCCTCGGGAGCATTGGGACAGCTCAAGTTCTTCGCATCCCATTCTAATTTCTTGCCAACGCGGTAGGCAACGGAACCGAGCAAGTTGTGCTCGATCAGGCTGCCTGAATACTCGAAGTTGCAGAGGCTTTCGACACCCGTCTTGGCAGCGTTAAGCCATTCCCTGTGGTGGCCGATTGAACGTTTGATCCACTGCTCGGGGGGCTTATGCCCCTTGAACTTGTCGGAGGGGAGGAGGATGCGCTTCCCATAGTCGGCGAGAAGCATGCCTTTCTCTCCCACAAAGAGAATACCGTTGAACCACTTCGTGAGATCCACTCCCGTATCGATTGACGGGCGATATTTTTTGTCGCGTCCGCCATGATACCAGACGAGCTTGACGGGAGCGTCGAGCGCCTCCTCGACTCCCTTGCGCGGGGCATGTTCCCAAGTGACTTTCAACCAAGGCGGGCAGGCCACTTGATCGGCCTTTGGGCCTTCGGCTTCACAGGTAAGCGGCGTGTGCAGCTTGAGCGCCCACCACGGCAGGTCAATGAGATGACTCCCCATGTCGCCGAGGACACCGTTGCCAAAGTCCCAACGCCGATTCCAGTTCAGGTTTCCGCCTTTCCAGTAACCTTGGTTGTAGGGACGTTCGCCTGCGGGACCGAGCCAGGAGTTCCAGTCGAACCACTTAGGAACTTCCTGTGTCGGCAGGACGGAATCGCCGATCGGATTGATACTGCGACTACACCAGACGTGAGCCTCGGTTACGGGACCAATAGCCCCCGCTTGGACCAGCTCCACCACGCGTCGAAAGTTGTCTCCGGCATGGATCTGGGTGCCCATTTGGGTGGCGATCTCGTGCTTCTGGCGTTGTTTGGCGTAGGTATCCCGCATCTTGCGGGCCTCAAGCACATTGTGGGCGAGAGGTTTCTCACAGTAGACGTGCAAGCCCTTCTTCATCGCAGCAAGTGAAATCGGCGCATGGTGATGGTCCGCGGTACTTACGACCACAGCATCCAAGTTGTCCTGCTTGAGCAGGTCGCGCCAGTCGGTATAGTGCTTGGCCCCAAAACGCTCGAAGCGACGCTTAACCTTGTCGAGTGTCTGGCCGTTCACGTCGCATACGGCGACGATCTTCTCTGACATCACGCCACCAGTATTGGCTCCTCCTCGACCACCAGCCCCAATGATGCCGACGTTGAGTTTTTTCGGGGAAGCTTTATCGGCAGCGAGAGGAGGTGCATGAGGGATTGAGACAGCAGAGGTTCCGACCGTCTTGAGAAAGGCGCGACGTCTTTGTTTCATCAATGCAAGTTGAGGGGAATGACGTCAGAGGTCAACACGAGTCGAGCGCATCCTGCAAACGTTGTTCAAGCAAGTCGAGAAGGCGAGGATGTTCGCCAAAAGGTTGGGTTATGTGGACGCGAAGCTCGGGACGAATTCCCTTCACCCTCTCGCAAGTTTTTTCTACGTCGCCGTTTTTACCTGCATGCCTGCCGGGAGAAAGAAAGAAAAGGGCGACGACGACGTCTCCGTCAGGAACCATAGACTCGTCAAGCAGGAGATTTTCAAGCATGGGTTCGTTAAAATCATATTCCGACTCGGGTCTCCGCTCCATCGAGCAAGTCAGCAATCGGGAAATCTTACCGCAAAGAAGGTCACTGACTTGAACTCCAACCCCTTCACGAACTGCGTTCACCTCCGGCTCGGGCGTACCGTGATCCACGAAGACAACAAGGGGACGATCCAAACCCTCGGACTTGACAGTTCGGTCTACGCTTTGAGTCACAATCTCAGCCAAAATCTCCTCGCCACCGTCAACCGACAAACATGGAGCCGAACTGACTCGCAATTCCGGGAAATCGTTTCGGAGTTCACCTAGCTTGCGAGGCAACCAGTCAGTAATTCCACGACTACGCCCGAGAAAGAAGGGTAAGACTACAAAGCCAGTTTTACCCCTAGCCGAATATCGACGTAGACAGCTTTCCAAAGTCTGACCTGGAACTCCTTCAAGCTCACCCGCACCAACTTTGCTCGAGTGCAGCAAACCCACCGCTTCCGTCTCCATTCCCATTCGCTCGGAAAGTTTCTCGGCCACGCGACGAAGTGCGAGGATTGCATCGGGATGAAGCGATCCGTTGTCTACCAACAGACAAACCTGCCCATTCTCGAACGTTTTCTCGTTGACGGAGTCCATTTAAGATGAATACAGAGTTGCTAATGGCTCGGTGGAGGGATTGGCTGAACAGAAACTAGTGAGGATAGTTTAATATGAAAAAAATAATAATAATGTTTGTGTCTGGAGCTTGGTTAATACTTATGGGCGGGTGCTCCAAAAAGGAAGGACCAAATCCTGAGGATACTTCTCTTATCAAAAGCGATGGTCGAGGGACGTTTCAAGCCGGCGCCGGCTCTGACGGCTTTGCCGAAGATGAGGACATTGCTGGCGGTGGAATCTTGATTGATAACAATTTGAACGACGGCCTTGCTCTCCAAGACGACTCTTGGGCAAGTCCCGATGCGCTTGTGGGAGCCGACCCCAACCGCTTCAGCCCAATCTT
>CAZWTI010000313.1:0-2707 GCA_964637065.1 uncultured Puniceicoccaceae bacterium | reverse complement strand
CCGAACCCCATACCACCGAGAGCGATGTCGAAGACTCTGCATGCAGTTCGCGATGAGGTCTGTCGCAAGTCGCAAGGAAAAGATTTCTTCCGAGGCGAAAGCTTCCTCATTCCTCTCCAGAGTTATCGCTCCTACGGGAACCCCCTTTACGCGAAGATTGATGCTCACCAAGGCGTCAACAGCCTCCCTTTCCGCAAGCCGCTCGTGCTCGCGAACAACAAAGTTGCTCCCCTTGGATGGATGGAAGATTTCTTCGTTTTGATCGACGCATTCTTCCATTGCCCTGGAAATGTTAGTCGCCTCCTCTGAACGTCTATCAAATTCTCTAGTGTCGCTGGAGGCCTGCAACTCAACGCGACCGTTCTCAAGCCAACCCAACGAAACCCTCCTGGACCGAAAACGGGCCTTTAGCTCATTACAGAGAAGGATGGCAGCTCGAGCGTACGCCTCCTCTTCCCCAAGCAGCAAGGCCAAGTCAACCCCATGTCGCCAAACGAGGGGGTCTTTCTTGTTGGGGTTAACCACGCGGGAATCGGAATCGAGCTTCATCCGGTGCAATTATCCCCGTTCGATTCATCGCGAGGCAAGCCGATTACTACTAGAAAGCCTTCGACTAATTCTATGCTACAAGGTCGGGCAAGATCATGCAGCCCGCTTGTCCTCTTTCGCACTCGAACTGCGTGGTCTAATAATGCGAGCAAAAAAAGTAATCGCTCCGCACACTACGTGCAAAGCCCCGAACCCGGCCTTCGACAAGAACGGTTCCGCTTCTTGCGACCAAATCTCGGTCGAGAAGTCCGCCATCTCCGCCTCGGTCCCGTCATACAAGGCATTGCTGTAGGCAAATCGATCTTCAGACATTTCCCCATGTGGAGAAAATTGAAACAATGAGGCCTCTGGTTCAGCCCCCTCGTCGCCTTCATCCTCGGGAACCGGGGCATCTTCCCCGGGTTCGGCAGGCGTCTCGATCAAGTTCTCTAGTTGCTCCAACGCCTCTTCGTAGGCTTCTCGATCAAGCTTCTCCAAGGCCTCCTCGGCTTGTTCCAGAATTTCCTGAACCTTGCGAGTCACTGCCGGATCACCCGAAGTCTCAGCCATCCATACTGCTTGGCGAACCTTTTGATCAAACCGTTCAATCTGCTGCAACCGGTTTCCGGAACCCAATTCCCTCAACCCCGCAACGTCCCCACCAGAGGAAACCGAACTCACGAGACCGTCCTGGACTTTCCCAAAGCCTGTTGAGTTCATCCTGGAAGAATGAGGAATGGAAATGACCGCCGCTAGATTACGATCCGCCTCAGACTCGCCTCCCATCTCATCATTCGCCTCCGCGCCTCGAATGTCAGCCATATCCACACCGCTCAAGGTTGAGTATCCAAGAAATGGAAAAACATCCATCTGGGAGGTAAAGACCTTATCCGCCGCATCTTCTCTACCGAAACTCAGAAGGGTCAAGTCGCAGTCCAGACGCTTGTAATCCTCAAAACTCACCGTAAGGGTATTGGGCATCCTCTCAGTCCCAACATGGGAGAATGGATAAACGAAAACGTCTCTATTGGGATCATCGGGCTGGATGCGAAGTTTTCCTGCAACCTTATTTTCGTTCAAGAAATCCACCTCGTCGGCGGTATAAGTTGCATTTCCTGCAACAGTCACCTCATCAAGCAACAGAAGACCACCATCAGTTACCCGAAGATTCAAAGCGCCGACTTCGGTCGAACCAAAGGCAAACAATTGACTACCTCCAGAAACCAAACCGGATACCATTCCGCCCGAAAGGAACTCCAAGGAAAAACCTGTCTCGCCAACATGTTCGAAATCAAAACCACCAAGCCCATTTTGGGCCTTCAATCGAAACTCTTCATTATTCTCTTTGCTGAGAAGGGAAAGCCCACCGGAACCAGCATCAAGGAATGCCTCGTCAACCGATATGTTCATGCTGATTCCCTCGGCAGAAGCGGACAAGAACGAAGCCTGAAGCAAGTTATCCTTCTGCTCTATCCTTCCACTGGCCTTAATTTCAATCCTTTCCGCATCTATGCGCTTCGAAAGAAGGACGTCGCCCGACGCACCGGAAGAAAGACGTAGTGTCTTGCCGACCGACAAGGAGTCCTCGAATGAGTTCACAATTGAACCGGAACCCATTTCGCCCGCCCTTGCCGTCATGTTATCTGAAACCGCAACGCCCCCACGCAAAACAATGTCTTCGCCGGCAATGAGCTCAAGGTCACCCTTGTCTACCACAATGGAATGAACATTCAATGAGTCAAATTCCTGAATCATCGCTCCCTTCGACGAAACCAAAGTCAGGTCCCGCAGATCGCCCTCGAGAGAAGTCGTTCCGCCGGAGAATACGTCAGTCGACAAGGCGGACAGGCCCGATGCGGTCAGCGAACCGCCGATTGACATGCTCAGGTCCCCGTCTGCGCTCAGGCGGAATATCCCCGCCGAACCGGCCACCTTCAGCGCGACGTTGCCCGAAACCGTCGCCAAGGTCGCCTCAAGGTCGCCGCCCACGGTCAGGTCGAGCGAGCCGTCCTTCACCTCCACGCTCTTCAAAAGCAGGTCGTTCGTCTCATTGACCTTCATGTTTCCCGCGAAATTCAAATCAGCAGTCAACTCCCGCAAGTCCGTCGAGATGTCGAGAGAACCAGAATGAAGAAGCACATCAAGTTCATCCGCTCGCAAAATCCCTTCCGCTGAAGTA
>CAZWTI010000312.1:0-6045 GCA_964637065.1 uncultured Puniceicoccaceae bacterium | reverse complement strand
TTCCGTGCGCCATAGGTGGTTGTTGGTCAGTTCGAACAAATCCACGTTCATTACCGGAATAATCGCCATCGACCACGGCCAGTTGTGTTTGTCCAGTTCCAGCAGCGCGCCTTCCTTGCGGGCGAGCTCGGCGATGGGCTTTACGGGCGGCGTCCCCATGGGGAATGAACTCTTGTGATTCAAGACAAAGACCGCCCCGAGCATGTGGCGTTTGCCGTCCACGGTGAAAATCTCGTACTCCGTGTTGCGAGGATGGATGACGTGCGTGGAGTCCACCTCGATCAACTGATTTCCCGCATCGTGATCCGGACCATGGGGTGGCCGCGCAGGAGCATCGTACGCCCGCATCACCCATTGGGTAAGTGGAAACGCTACGTTCAGGTCTTCCGCAAGCATCACGTTTGGCAAGTCCGCCAGCGTCCTGTGCACGTGCGTGTCGCCTGAAAACCATCCTCGTGACGCCATGTTCACCCACCGCTCGGGTTTTACCTTCAATCGAACCGCCTTTCCCCTAGCCGCAAACCTTATGACTTTGGGTCGATACTCCTTCCCCCGTTCAATCGTCAGAGGGTATTCGCCGTCGGGCAGGTCCGCACTGAACGGATGAGCCGAAACGTTCGTGTGCATTTCCAGTGATTTCTCCCCCCGATGTTTCTTATAATCAACTGCCGAACCTTGCGGAGAAACGGACATTGGTAAAAACCAACGTCCGTCCCGGTCCTGAAGGTAAACTCGCGACGGCATGGGTTGGCCGTCGTCATCAATCACCAACGCTTCAAAATCTGCGGCAAAGGCGGGAAAGACCGAAAAAAGACAAGCCAGTGGCAGGGTTCGCATAGAGGCGGACGGTAGTGACTCTATGCAAATGAACAAGGCCACACTTTCACGGCAGTGGAATTTCTCTGATTTTTATCAAACCAAAGGCTTTTGACCCATTCTCCTCGTATTTCGAGGGGAGTTGTAATTGACTGATTCCTACCTCTTTTCTTAACCTTGCTGACAAGTTATGAACGTCCCTATCCTTAGCTTATTCGCGTTGCTCCTCTGTTCAGTTCTTTCTCTAGGGGCGCTTGAGCCGACGCACAAGGACCTCCGCTACAGCAAGCACTACGATCGGAGCGTCCTCGACCTCTGGACAATCGATTCCGAGAAACCCACTCCGTTGGTGATCTACTTTCATGGCGGCGGCTTCAAGGTAGGGGACAAGTCTGGTTTCGTCCGCAGCGGGATGTTGCGTCGTTACCACCCCAAGGGAATCGCCTTTGCAAGCGTCAACTACCCTTTTCTCAAGCATACCGACAACGATTACTTCAAAATCATGGATGAAGCCGCCGAGGCCGTTCGGTACCTGCAGACCAACGCCAAGAAGTACAACTTGGACAAGGAGAAGGTCTCCGTAGCGGGAGCTTCCGCAGGTGCCCTCATCAGCTGTCACGTCGGCCATGCTCACAAGCTCGGCATCCGTTCCGTTTTTCCCATCCAGCAGCCCATGGGCACCCCGATTTTCACTTTTCCCAAGCTGCGAAAGGGTGGGCCGCCCATCATTCTTTTCACCTACTCCGGCCGCAACGATCGCGTCCATCATCCCGATAATGCCGCACTTGTTCACAAGAGATGCAAGGAGCTGGGAGTGGGCTGTGAATTGTATGGTTCCAGCCAGTCCGGCTTGCCCCGGCTTCCTGCGGGTAAAAAGCCCGACGAGGTCGCCATGAAATTCTTCTTCAAGTCTTGGAAGCTCCCTTTTCCGAATAAGTAGGAAAATCGGGATTTTCGAAGCAGGAGATCTTCATTTCGAGAAGGGTTTCCGTCAATGGACTGTGGTCCAATTCACTTTGGTTTTCAAAAGCTGTTTTAATACACTGGAATTTTCTGTGGGCTCATTAGTTTTTCTTTAAGATTTCCCGCAAATTTGACTATCTGTCATGAAGGCTTAATTTTATTTCCCATGTCTAGCGATTACACGAAGATTCAACGTGCCTATGGCTATTGCGAACTCGGCATGTACGAAGCCGCCTTGAATGAACTCGATGCGGTGGAGGATTCCTGCCGTCACCGTCCCGAATACCAATACGCCCGAATGAGAATCTACCGGGAATCCTGCAATTGGGAAGAGATTGTTTTTTATGCCGACGAATTGATGCGTAATGCTTCATTCAGTGGTTTGCTCGAGGTCTGGAACTTTCACAAAGCCTATGCCATCTACAAACTCGAAGGCCCCCGGGCAGCTCTTCGCCTATTATTGAACCTCGCAAACCCGTGCGAGGAAGTATGGAAGGGTTGTCCCTCTTTGGACAGGGAGGAAACCTCATTCTGGTACGCGGAGTATCTGGAGGAAAATCAATGGTACCAGTACGAATTGGCCCGTTTTCATTGCCTTGGGCTAGACTTGACGAACGCCAAGAACTGTCTCGCCAAGGCGATCAGGGTCGACAAGGAAACTACCTGCGAATGGTTGCTCGACGATGAGGATTTCGACGCCATCTGGGCCTTGACGGGAAATGCCGAGGAGGCGAAGGATTCCGTCCGCAACGCCGTCATGGTAAATGCAGCGCTAGGGACGATCGGCGAAAGGGAAGGCAGGGGCTGGGAGGAATATATGGCTGCCGAGAAGGCCTTTAAGGAAGCCCAGCTCTGAACCCATTGTTCGCGACCCTGCCACCCCCTTTTTCTACCTTGAGCCTTGTCCCATTTGACAGGTCGGCGAATCGCTTGTAAATTTTAGCTTATGAGAAATCCTTATACTGCTTTTGCCTTCCTTTTGGTCTTGTTCCCGTTTCTTCACGTGAACGCTGCGGACAAGTCGTCCGCCTATCTCCTGCTCACGCCCAAGCTCACCTTGGACAAGGACCTAAAGGCTCTTCCCTCCTCTTCGGTCACCTACTCAAAGAACCGCAACGGCTTCCTTCAGCGTTCGGGCAGTCTGCGGACGAGTCCTGGCGGGCGAATCTCCACATATCGTCGGAACAAGTATGGTTTCGAGGAGAAATCCGGGTCTCTACGTCCCTCGTTCAATAAGCGAAGGATAGAGGTGTTCGAGAAGAATAAATACGGCTTCGAGGAAAAGGTCGGCTCGATGAGGTCCCAAAGAAAGGATTCCCCGAATCTGGACGTCTACCGCAAGAACAAGTATGGCTTCGAGGAAAAGACGGGTTCCATCCGACGGGTTTCCGACAAGCGCAAGGACGTCTACGAAAAGAACAAGTACGGTTTCGTGGAAAAGGTCGGCAGACTGCGAAAGAATTCTTCGGGTGGCTACGATCTCTACCGCAAGAACAAGTACGGCTTCGAGGAAAAGGTCGGCTCGATCAAGTAGCGCAATCCCTGTGGATTGACTTCATGTCGCTAGGTTCGTGGTCGGGATTTACCTGTTTGCTATTAGTCTTGTGGGTTTGAATCTTGATGTTTTTTCAAAGAGCCCAGAGGGTTAGCTTTTTGAGACCCTTTACCAGCATGCCTTCTGGCAGAAGCGCGGGTGGGGCCCAAGTTCCCCCTTCGGCCACGCGGTAGGTAGCGAGTGGTTGGTGGCTTTGCCCGGTGGCCCGCAGGATGCGTATCTGGCCCCAGTCGGTGAGGGCGAGGACGTGTCCCGGAAAGGATAGGAAGGTGACGTTGCGACCCGTGCGCGGCGGGCCTTGCCAGAGGATGGAGCCTGAACGCGGATCGAGGCAGAAAAGGCGTCCCTGCCCGTAGTGGGATAGGCCGTAGACGAAGTGTTCGGCCACGATGGCGGAAGCCATGTCGAGGGCGATTTCCTTCTGGCTCCAGCTCTTGGTCGCAGTCCATTTGCCGTCTTTCAGACGCGGGGTGACGGCGTGGAAGCCGCGGTTTTCACCGCCTACGAGGATTTGCCCGTCGTGAAAGGCGGGGGTGGGCAGGTTCTGGTTGTGGGTCTTGTGAGGGAAGGGGTGTTCCCAGAGGAGGCGACCGGTATTGCTTGCCACGCCAACAAGGGCCCGGTGGTTCCAGACGACGACTTGGCGCACGCCTTCGATCTCGGCGGGGAAGGGAGAGGAGTAGCAGGTGCCGTCCTTGCCGTGGGACCAGGCGACCTCGCCTGTGGCGACGTCGAGAGCGAGTAGTGAGCCGTGCTTGTCATTGCCGAACAGGTTCACGACCTTGTCACCCTCCACGAAGGGCGAGTTGGAGGTGCCCCAGTGGGCGTGCGGTTTGCCGTGGCGCTTGCCTGGGGTCTTGCGCCAGAGAACCTTGCCTGTGGCGGCTTCCCAAGCGGTCATGGTTCCCGTTATGCTCATGGTGAATAGGCGGCCGTCCGCATAGGCGGGAGAGGACTTCGGACCCTTGCCGTGACGTTCGCCTCCTCCTCCGGGCTTGAAGGGTGTGGGGTGGGACTTGGTCCAGAGGACTTTGCCGCTTTTGAGATCAATGCAGTGGACAACCTCGTCTTCCCCTTGGCGTGCGTGCTGCCAGACCTTGTCGTTAGCCACTACGGGGCTGCCGTAACCGGTTCCGACCTCGAGCTCCCAAGTCTTTTTCAGTTTCTCGGGCCATTTTGCGGGTGGTTTGAAGTTTGCGACGCGACCGTTGCGCTCGGGTCCCAGCCAACCGGGCCAGTTTACCTCATCGGCGGAGGCTGAGAGCCAGAGGCTCGACAGGGCAAAAGTGGTGAGCAGGGCGGGAAGTATTCTCATTTTCATGGTGGATTTATGTGAAATTGGTTGCTGGGTATTCCCGAATTTTTTGGGCAAGTAGAATGGAGTCGTCAGTCGAGTGGATTGCCGTTCTCGTAGTTCTGCCTGCTCATTTCTTTGCCGTTGCCTGCGTATCGAATCCACAAGCCATCCTTTTGACCGTGACTGTAATGGCCATCGAAAGATTTCTTTCCTGATCCGAACCAAGTGGTGGTGGGTCCGTGCTTTATGCCTTTCTCGTAATGGATGATATCCTTCTTCTTTCCCGATGAGTACCAAGTGGTTGAGGGGCCGTGCTTGGCGCCTTGCTCGTATTGGGTGGACTCCTTCTTTTTGCGGGAACCGTACCAAGTGAGGTGCAGTCCGTGCATTTCGTCTTCAAGATAGTGTGTGTGTTCGGTTAGGCGTCTGCCGGATTGCAATTGTGCATGAGGACCGTCCTTCAGACCGTTTCGGTATTGTCCAAGCTTTTCCAGAAACCTTCCTTTGCTCTTCGTTTTCTTGACCCACCCCGTGAAGAGGACGTCGTCTCTGAAAAGCAATTTCTTCCGGCCTACCTTGCGGGTTCTCAGCTCCCCTCCCTCAATTGCCTCGGCTGCGATGGTGGCGCGCGTTGGGGCATCCGACAGGTCGGGTGGAGGTTCCCGTGCTTCTGCGGCATCCGAGGCGATCTCGTTTTTCTGTTCTGGCTTTTCTGCGGGTTTAGCTTCTCGTTCCTCGGGCGGAGTGACCTTGTGAATCTCGGTTTGCCCCGTTTGATTGTCCTCGTTTTGTCTTTCCGTCGCGGTTTCGTTTGCGTCTTTTTCCTGTCCCTTGGGTGGTTGTTCTTCTTTCGGTTTCGGAGCAACGGGTGGATTTTCCGCTGTAACCGTGGTGGGGATGTGTTTCTCCTTGGGTCGTTTGAGTGGCTTCGGAAGGTAGGGATCGGTGATTTCCCCTGGCGCAACCAGCCATACCGCCAACCCCCAGAAAAAAGCCATTATGCAGGCCGCTATGAGGAGGATGACTAGATGTCGCATTTTTGATCGGGATTGGAGCTAATTCTCAGCATAAGAGGTTTTGCAACCTATCGCATTTTAGGGAAAACTTGCCATTACAAATTGCGACCCTCCCAGAAGAATTGGTTTTCGGCCATTTGTTTTCCTTGCGCGCGTTCAAACTGTGTATCATTGTTTTGTCCCGTACGCAGGCGGTGGGTCCGTCTGCTGCTTGTTTGTTCAGTTTATGTCATGAATAAGTTCAGTCATTTGATTGGTGTCTTTAATTTGTCGGTGATCTTCTTGCTTTCAGGAAGCGTATTTGCCTTTGCGGAGAAAGATAAGGCATCCGGCAAGCCCGTGAGTTTCTACAAGGACGTACGCCCGCTTTTTCAGGCGAATTGCAATGGCTGCCACCA
>CAZWTI010000311.1:0-8298 GCA_964637065.1 uncultured Puniceicoccaceae bacterium | reverse complement strand
GAAAGGGACTGCGAACCTCGCCCCTCCTCGGAAAGTGTCGATCCCACCGTATCAGACAACGCAGCCAACCCTGCTAACCGTGATGGTTGCCCAGAATGGCTTTCGAGATTTCACGCCATTCATCGTCCAAGCTTTCTCCGCCACCCTTGGCCGGTTTACCCGCCCGACTGTACCAGTAGCGAGCATTGCCCAGATCTCCCTCAACACGGTGAAGGTAGGCGTGGATCCAAGAACCATCCGAAGACGAAATGTCCTGCGCCACCTCGTGTGATGCGTCCCAACGATCTTTTCTCGCAAGCCACAAGGCAAGAATGCAGGAATCCATATCGGCAGGCGGTTCTTCATTCGCCTCAACAGAGGCTAGAAATTCATCCACCGTCTTCATGCAAGGGCTGCTTAGGACAGACTAGGGCAAGGAGCAAGCCCCTTCAGCATTCGAGGCGACGCCACCGCATTCCCAGTGAGACACCGTACTGGAATTTTCTCTCATGCTCACGCAAGAGGAATGGCAAGTTGATTTCCTTTTCAAGACGAAAGGCGGATTCCAGACTTGCCTTCAATGCAAAAGCTGGATCAGGACCACCTCTACGTCCCCCCAACCATTCGTCCCTAGAGGTAAATTCTTCCAGCCATGTAAACGGGGTCGCAATCAACAATTGGCCTCCCGGGCGAACCAATTCGGGCAAACGTTCAAGAAGAGAGCCCGGGGCGGAGAGTCGGCAGATCAGGTTCGCAGCATGAACTACGTCAAGATTACATAGGTTTTCAGGGAGAGAACAGACGTCACCCGGCAGGAAGTTCACGATCGAGGAGTCGACACCCTTGGGAATTCGCGCAACTGCGGCAGTCAATCGCTCGCCATGAGTAACGTAATCATAGGACAGCTGGCCCTTTTCCCGAAGAATTTCCGCGGCTCTAATGAATTTGGACGAAAAATCCACCCCCGTTACCTTGCCGCAATGTCTGGCCAACTCGAAAGTAGAACGTCCGACCGCGCAACCGAGGTCCAAGGCCGAACCCTGAGACAATGAATCGTCGGACGTATCCAAGAGTTCAGAAACCGTCCGTTCGGCAAACCCGAGCCCGTCAGAAGGACCCAAGGCAAGCGAAAGAATTTCCTCGGCTGTTCCGTAGTGGAAGAGCAAGTATTCCCTTAGAACACGCTCGCTCGAATAGGAATCCGACACGAGGATTATCGGTCCAGGGACTGAGCGAAAACCGTTTCGGCCAAGGTCTCGAATTCTCCTCTCAATGCGGGATACAATGCTCGATACCGGGGATAAAAAGCCTTATAGATTTCAAGCTCCGGCCCTGGTCCGACAGCATCGGTAACGCGTATGCCGACATTGCAAGCTTCCTCGACACTCGAGTGGATTCCCGCACCGACCGATGCAAGCAACGCCGCGCCATACGCCGCCCCCTCCACGGCATTCACCATTTCGCAGGGAGTGGCGAAAACGTCGGCCAGCATCTGTTTCCAAAGAGTTGAGCGAGCTCCGCCGCCCGAAAGGATTATTCGGTCCGGAACGATGCCAAGGTTACGCATCAGTGTAAGCGAATCGTTTAGCCCATAGCAGACTCCCTCCAGCACGGCTCGGGTGAGATGGGGTTTGCCGTGACGCAGGCTCAAACCCACGAAACTGCCGCGGGCGTTGGGATCGGGATGGGGCGTGCGCTCTCCCGAAAGGTAAGGAAGGAAGAGCAAGCCCTCCGAACCCGCCGGAGCTTCCGAGGCCAACCCGGTCAACGCATCATAGGCATCAGGTCCTCCCGCGGCCTCGGCCGCCATTTCAGTCTGGCAGAGCTGATTGCGATACCACTGGAAGGATCCCGCCGCCGAGAGCATGACGCCCATCAAGTGCCATTTTCCGGGAACGGCGTGGCAAAAGGCGTGAAGCTTGCCTGCGGGCTCCACGCGATACTCATCACTGTGGGCAAAGACCACACCACTTGTTCCGACGGTGGCCGAAATCGCTCCCGTTCGCACAATTCCGCATCCTACCGCCTGCGCCGCCTGATCTCCGCCTCCGGCAATGACGGGGGTTCCCTCGAGCAAGCCCGTGGCCTTGGCTCCGTCCATGGAAATCTTCGTTGATGCAACCGGTGATTCCGTCACCTCCGGCATCCATGAGGCGGGGACGTCAAATGCCGCCAACATTTCTTCGGACCAGGCACGGTTAGCCACGTCCAACAGCGAAGTGCCGGATGCATCGGACACGTCCGTGAAGAATTCGCCCGTCAACTTGTAACGCACGAAATCCTTGGGAAGGAGAACCTTATCAATGTTGCCGTACACCTCGGGCTCGTTTTCGCGAGTCCAGGCAATCTTGGGCGCGGTAAATCCGGGCAAGACGGGATTGCCCGTAAGTTGAATGACCCTTTCGGAACCGACCTGCTCCGTGATGGCCTCGCACTGGGCGGCCGTACGTTGGTCGTTCCACATGATGCAGGGCCGCAGCACCGAACCCGCGCGGTCCAGAGCCACCATTCCGTGCATTTGACCGGTAAGCCCAACACCGGCGACGCTCGACGGTTCCACCTTTTCGAGCAGTGAACGAATCGCCTTAACCGTGGCATCCCACCAGTCGGCGGGGTCGGCTTCGGCCCACAAGGGATGTGGTGTGCGAAAATCGTATTCGGGCGCAACGGTTTCCAGAACCGCCCCGGATTCGTCGATAAGAACGGCCTTGGTCGATGAAGTACCTACGTCAATACCTATCAAATGAGTCGTCATGGCTAATAACAAAGGTTCAAAAAGTGCTCAAAAGAAAGCTCAAACCTGAAAAAGCAATGGGAAAAGCCTTGTGCAATTGAAAGAGATTAACCCTCGACCCGATAGGTTTCCTCTTGACAGTTTGCCCGAAACGTCAATTTTTTACCGCAACAATTCACTTCTAACGAAGAGGCTTGTTACAAACAAAACGTAAACCAAACAATGAGGAAACAGACGTCATGAAGACTCTTCTGACCATCCTGAGCATCCTTTCCATTGCCCTCTTCGCTTCATGCGGTGGTGGTGGTGACGATGGAGGAGACGACAACAAGAGCGCCGATACAAACGGTTCTTAGTCGTTCTCTTCTTTCGATAAGGATTTTCGATCGAAAAAAAGACCGCCTTCGGGCGGTCTTTTTTCTGTGTTAGGCGTGACGAGGAAATTTACTTCTTCGACACAGAAACCACCTTGTCTGCAGACGGAAAGTTCTTCGCCAAGGAGAGAGTCACCTTTCCGGTCACGGCCCATTCCGTACCGCGGCGAAGAACGTCCTGAAAGCCGACGCAACGCATCGAATAGTCGGCATGACCCATGGGAGTGTGGAATACGCGTCCCTTGCCATAGGAAATCGTCATGATCATAGGCTCGTGACGCTTGCTCTTCGCACTGTAGGCGGTGGCCAAGACCTCGACATCCTCGGCGGGACCGCGAAGGGAATCATAAAGTTCGTCTCTCGCATGCTTCCATTCAACCGGCATGCCCTTGACGATGGGGTGATCCTTTTGACGCAGCTTGACCATGAATTCGTGCTGCGGACCATGGCCGCCTCCCCTGCCGGGACGCGGATCACGAACAAGTTTGCCCCCACCGTCGAAATAAAGATAAGGCCCATGCTTCTCCGTACGGCCACCCCAACCACCCAAGCCGATCATCCGGTTGTATTCCGGCCAATTGGAAAAGGAGTTGTTGGCCGCATGTATCACCACTAACGCTCCGCCTGCCTTAACGTAAGCGGTAAGCTCCTTCTGCGTCTTCTCCGGCCATGATTGCCCGTTGTAATTGCTGAGGGTAACGTCATGGGCCCTGAAGTCGGGACTCCATTTCTCCCAAGCCTCCTTGGGAGCGCCTCTGCGAGGAGAGGTGGAGACGGTTACCGCGAAATGGCCGGAGCTCTCGAGAGCGTCCACCAAGACGGGAGAGGTAGCCTTCCAATTGTGATTGTTCTGCCCATCGACGAGCAACACCTTCAGTTTGGCTCCAATAACGGGAGACGCAATGAGACTGAGGAGGAGGAAAACTTGGAGGAGATGATTTGCTTTCATAGAATGGTGATAGGAGGTTGAACGTTTAGGCAGGTTTTATCCGGCCTTGGTTGAAAATTATCTTTTGATCTTCTTTTCCATGGCCTTTATCTGCTCGTTGCTGACGTACTTGAACTTCCCGCCCGACATCTTTGCTATCTCCATCAAAGGCGCCTTCGCAGCCGGGGGAGTGCCGTATGCAATGGTGTAAATCTTAGCATTGCCCCTGTTCCGCTTGATGATTTCCATCCCCTTGATATTCGCCGCGCCATCGGTCATGAAGTAAATGACGTCGGGCTTTGGAGAGAGCTTGGTGAGGGCCCACCGATAAGAATTGTCCCAAACGGAACCGAAAGTCAGCGGCGTGCCCCAGATGGCCTTGGAAAGTTTTTTCTGATGAGCCGGCGTGACAGGAATCCACCTCGGGGGTTTGGGCAAGAAGCCCGACTTGGGGTGCCATCCCGTTTTGTTGTTTCCCGTCCATTGCCTGTGGATTGCATTTGCATTTTCCCCGGCCAACCAACTGGGCCCTGAGAAAAAGATCAGGCACACTTCGCCGGTGGGAGGAAGTTTCTTGACCGCCGCGTCCAATTCGTGACGCATCACGCGGTCCTTGCCTCTCATGGAGGCCGAGTAGTCAATGATGAAGGCGACCCGCCGGGCCTGCGACTTCACGCCCATGAAACTGGATGAAAAGGCCGCATTGAGGGCCGACATGTCAACGTTCACGCGCACGTCGCCCACGTCGCCCATGGGGCTGACCACGACTGCAGGATTGATGTCGGTTACCTTGAGGTCGGCAATTGGAGCGGGAATGTCGGAAATGGCCTGGGCATGAAACTTGAAGGACTGGGAAGGTCTTGCGGATTTTTGTCGCTGCATCAACTTGACCTTCTGTTGCTTCACCCTCTTCTGCATCGGTTCACGCCCGGCGTCGGAAAAGTCGGCTCTTCCCTCGTCTTCAGGCGCCACCCAAATTATGATGTTCCAAACCAAAACGAGGGCCAGAATCATGATAAAGAGGGCGATCAGAAGACTGTTCAGCAAACGATATTCCCGCCAATATTTCTGAAATTCGTTCTCTTCCAACAAATCCGCCAAACCTGCAAGACCTTCGCCTTCGGCAGCCTTCTCCTGCAAGAGGTCCGCCTGAAGATCTTCGTCGAGTGATTGATCCATGAAGGAAATGTTAAGCTAGAATATCATGGATAACGTGTCCGTGAACGTCGGTCAAACGCATGTCCCTTCCGCCATATCGGAAGGTGGAACGCTCGTGATCGACTCCCAAAAGGTGAAGCATGGTGGCGTGGAGATCGTGAATCTCCAGCCTGTTTTCGACGACGTGATATCCAAATTCATCGGTTGCGCCGTAGCTCATTCCGCCCCTTACGCCGCCACCTGCCAACCATAGCGAGAAACCCCAAGGGTGATGATCCCTTCCGTCCCCACCCTGAGCAAATGGGGTTCGGCCGAACTCCCCCGTCCAGACGATCAAGGTCTCGTCCAGAAGACCGCGTTGCTTTAAATCCTCCATCATGGCCCCGATAGGCTGATCCACGGAACGCGCATTCTTCGTGTGACCGTCGCGAAGCTTCCCGTGCTGGTCCCAGCGGTCTCCGGAACCGCCGGGGCAAGTCAGCTCGATAAAGCGCACGCCACGCTCGACCAGACGGCGCGCAGTCATGCAGGAACGCGCGAAAGTCTTGGTCCCGCGCCATGAGTGGTTGAACCCATAGGCCTCCTTGAGGTAGGCAGGTTCGTCGGAAAGATCGGTGAGTTCCGGCACCGCCAATTGCATGCGCACAGCCAGTTCGTGATTGGCGATCGCGGACTCGAGGGCGTCATGAGAACCCACTCGCTTCAGGTTCTCGGAATCGAGCTTTCGCATAAGGTTGAGCTTCGCCTGCTGGTGGGCTGGCGTTGGATCCTGTCGCTTCACGTTCGAGACCGCAGGATTGGAAGAATTAAAGACGCTTCCCTGATAGGCGGCGGGCAGAAAACCTGCGTTGAAGTTGTCGAGACCTCCGGGAGGAATCAAGCCTCCGTTCAAGACCACGAATCCGGGAAGATTCTGATTTTCGCTGCCCAAGCCATAACCGACCCAGGCGCCCATGCTGGGACGCCCTTGAAGGCCATTTCCGGTGTGCAGGAAATAGTTGCCGTTCGTATGCTCGGAAAACTGGGAGGTCATGGATCGAATGACGCAAAGATCGTCCGCGTGCTTGGCTACGTGCGGGAAAAGGTCGCTCACGGGAAGACCGCTCTTTCCGTAGTTCTTGAACTTCCATGGACTGGCCAAGACCTTCCCGATGTTGTTGAACTGGGTGGGTTGGACGTCCATCAACTTGCGGGGATCCTGACCGTTGTGCTTGTTGAGCATGGGCTTGGGATCGAAGGAATCGACGTGGGAAACGCCGCCGTCCATATAGAGGAAAATCACGCTGCGAGCCTTGGGGGCAAAATGGGAACGCCGAGGACGGAGAGGTTCGAATGCCGCATGACGATCGCGGCCTGCGGAATCGAGGCCGCCGAAGACCTTGTCCTGCAACAGCGTGGAGGCCGCCAAGGCCCCGAAGCCCATGCTGCACGTCCGCAGCATTTCACGACGAGAGGTAGGGGTTGTACGAAAACGTTGGCAATGATGTTTCATGGTTATTGAAAAACTAATTGAGGAATATGAACTCCTTGGCGTTGACTATGGCGTGAGCAAGATCCCTCCAAGGCAGCTCACTGTCCTCGGAAGCGTTGTGCAGTTTGGACTGCTCGACAAGGAATGCCCGGGAGGCATCCAGTTCCGAATCGCTGGGAAGACGAGCAAAGGCGGATTCGTAGAGAACCTTGATGCGTTCTTCAGTCTCCGAAGCCTGCCCACGCAAACGTTTCGCCCAGAGATTCGCTTGTCCGGTTACGAAAGGGTCATTCATCAAAATCAAAGCTTGCGAAGGAACGTTGGAGGTAGTCCGGCGACCAACCGCATTGAAAGGCGAGGGCGCGTCGAAGGCCAACATGAATGGCGAGAGGAAATTGCGCCGCACCGAAAGGTATACGCTGCGCCTGCCTGAGCCATCCACGGGGCCTCCGCGCGGCCTTCCCCTGCCCTGCATGAAGGCCGTGAGGTAAGTGGGAACCGAAGGGCCGAAGGGCTTTCGGTCGAGGCGACCGGAAAGGAAAAGCAGGGAGTCGCGAATGGCCTCCGCGGAAAGGCGACGCACGTTGAATCGATGAAGAAGGAGGTTGGCGGGATCCGTTTCCTCGGCAATGCCTCCGGCGACACTGCTCATGCGATAGGTTCGGCTGAGGAGGATTTCCTTGATGGTCTTCTTGACGGACCAGTCGTTGGCGACCAGACGAATGGCGAGATGGTCGAGCAACTCGGGATGTGAAGGTCGCTGACCGAGAAACCCGAAATCGTCGGTGGAGGCCACGATGCCGCGACCGAACAAGTGGTGCCAAAGACGGTTGACCAAAACCCGGGCGACAAATGGGTTTTTCTTCGGATCGGTGATTTGGCGCGACAGTTCCAGACGTCCGCTTCCCGAAAGCGGGGAGGGACGACTCAAGCCGCCCAGAGCCTCTAGAAAACGCCTTGGCGTCTCATCGCCCTTGTTCCGGTGGTTGCCTCGCAAAAAGACGTATTCGGTCTCGGCCGAACCGTCGAGCATGGCCATGGCGGTGCGAGAGTCACGCTTGATGCGAGAAACGGCTTCCCTATAATCGTTGTGAAACTTCTCGTCGAGAAATCCCTCGCCCAAGCCTAGAACGGCTTGATTTCGCACTAGCCAATCAGCTGCGAAAGCCCTCTCGATGGCCTCGGGTCCCGAACCGAAATCTCCTGCCAATCCCTTCGCGACGGCGAGAAGATTCCTTGCAACGAGCCCGACGAATTGTTCCCGAGTGGGCGAGTCTCCCAAGGCATTCGATCCGGCCAGAAGAGGGTTCGGAGGACTCTTCAAAAATGCCAAGACTTCGTTGCGGGCCGCCGAGTCATTCGACAAATCCACTAGAAGTACTTCGAAGTCATCGCCCGACGTAGGTGTGAACTCTACGTGCAATCGATGTCCGATATAGGTCTGGCCGCGCCTATCCAAATCCTGAGAGGCCCAAGAAAGTTCGCCCGGACGACCCACGTCGATGGAAACGTTTCCATGAAGCGGTCCATTTATCATGCGGTGGGAATCAACCGCAGCGAATGCCTTGCCCTTGCCGCGAATCAAATAGTGTGCGTCGCCGAACTTGTTCTCGAAAGTGGGCGTGCGCAGGGTCAAGCCCGAGCGAACGAAACC
>CAZWTI010000310.1:0-5783 GCA_964637065.1 uncultured Puniceicoccaceae bacterium | reverse complement strand
GCAACCCACGAGGCCCCCCGGCTTTTGCCAGAAAAGAACCGGGTCCGGAACTTTCGATGTTGAAGCCATCCAGTTTCGCATCACCGACATAATAACTGGCAAGATTTAATGACCCGTCTTTGCCTAAGCTCAAGCCTCGCGCTTCCTCTCGTCCCGGGCCGCCAAGGGATCGAAGACGAAGGACGCCTCCGGAGTTAGCGCTGGCTTGAAGGACGAAGAGGTCGTAATCACCAGCTGATTTCAAAGTGTGGTTTCCTATGGAAGCCTCATCGAGGAAATGTCCAAAAAGAACGGGGTCACCGTAAGGATCAAGTTCCACACCTTGAATGTAGTCGGAATTATCTCCACCGATTGATTCAGCCCACGTTGGCTTGCCGTCAGTTCCATATTTTGCGAGGAAGCCATCGTCGCCACCCTTTGATGTCAATGACATGTCGCCAAGGGAGGCGGTTCCGGAAAAGTGACCTGCGAGATAGACCCCCGAGGCATCGGCAGCCAAGTCGAGAACTTGATTGTTTGACCCGGAAGTGAGCTTTTCTCCCCAGCGAGCAGCACCGTCGGAGTCATACTGCAGGAGGAAGGAGTTTTCCAGGTTTTCGTTCACAACGATTCCGGCGACGTAAGTGAAGCCTCCCTCTGCATCGGTTACGACAGAAAATCCCAAGTCATCGCCGCTCCCTCCTGCGGATTGAACCCAATCGACTGAGCCGGCCGAGGAAAGTTTGGCGACGAAGATGTCTTTGCCGCCGGCAGAAGTGAGGGCTTCACCCTCCATCGATGCGCTTGCGTCGAAGTTGCCGACCCATCGAACCGAGCCGTCCTCGCTTGCCGTCACGTCATGACCGCGGTCATTGCCTGTTCCGCCGATGGTGCGAACCCATTTAACGCTGCCGCCTTCATCGAGCCTTAGGACAAACCCGTCGGATTCGCCTACAGCGGCTCGGGCAATGCCATCGAACTCACCCACGCCACGATAAGAACCGGTGACGTAAACGGAACCATCAGGTGACACCGCGACCCCGTTCGCTTCAACTTGGTCGAGTCCGCCGAAACGCTTTGCCCAGCGAATGGATCCATTTGCTTCACGACAGCTGACGAAGGCATCCTGATTTTTGGCCTCTAGCGTGACGTCGTCGAAAGTAGCAACGCCTTCGAAGGAACCGACGACGTAGCGGGTTCCCGAAGAGTCCGTTGCCACGTCGGCAGTTTCAACCTTCCCAATGGGATTGGTTACCTGAAGAACTTTGGGTGTCTCGGAAGGATTCGGCACATAGACGTCTCGGCTCAAGGTCGCGAGAGTTCTTCCTGAAGGACTTGAAAGATCGTATGTCAATTTGTGGACTCCGGAAACATTTCCGTCCACTATTCCGGAGACAACGACGCTTGGAGCGGTTTCGCCATCGGTTCCTCCTTCCACGGTATAACCGGGATCATCGAAGGATTCCCCAAGGGGAAGGCGAACGAGAGGGGAGCCATTCAAGGAAAATGCGGGTATGGCGGAAGTTCCGACGGAGAGAGTGTAGGCCAGTTGACCAACGGCATTGTGATCATCGGTGACTGCAAGGATAACTTCGTGCAGACCTGCGGCATCGTCAGGAAGCGCGCCATAGAGAAACCCCGTTCCGTTTCCTGCATCGAGCACGGTCAGCCAACTGGGACCTTTTAGGAGCGAAAGAGAGCGAGTTTGCCCTTGGTCGACGTCTTCCGTTTCCAAGACGAAGGAATAGACTTCGCCTAATTGAACGGATTCGGGTGGTTTGTTCAGGAATCTCGGTGGATCGTTGATAGGTTTTACGACAACGTGAACGACGACGGAATCACTCATTTTGCCGTCGCTGACCTTCACGGCGAAACTATCAATGCCATTGAAGTTATTCTTGGGATTGTAAGTAAGGGTCTGAGGGGAAGGTCCTGTGCCTGAAATGCTGGGAGACCCGTTGGTGGCGTTGGCATCCAGCGACCAAACGAGCAAGGCCCCTTCGCGGCCGGTTGCCGACAAGGCCGGGCTTGTCCATCCTGTCGGAGAACCGTCTTCATCCATTTCAACAAAAACTTCAGCGCCCTGCGTTATGACCGGAGGGTAATCGTCCTTGGTCACGGTCACGGTGAAACTTTGTGTGGAAGAATTGGTTTCATCGGAAACCATCAGGACGACGTCGTGTATTCCGACATGTCCCGTTGGTGAACCGCTCAAGGTCGCGGTCCCGTCGTTTTTGTCGCTGAGGGTCAGCCAATCTGGAAGGGTTGGGGCCGAGATTGTTAACTGATCGTTGGAATCAATGTCGATCGCCACGATGGAATACGAATAGGGTGTCTCGTCATTGACCGAGGAAACCGGGGAGCTTGTAAAGACCGGCAGATCGTTGACTTCTGAAACTGAAACCATGAAGACGTCGTCGACGGTCAAATTATTCGAGTTTGCGGTCACCGTCACGGTCGCCGAACCAAAGCGATCAGGCTGTAAGTCGAGAGTAAGCGCATTGCCGCTTACCGTTGCGGTGACGAGCGTGGGATCACTGGAAGTCGCTGTCTTTACAATTGCTGAGTTGGCATTGTCGGGATCGTCGAACACGTCCGATAGATCGATCGTTGAGTCGTTTGCGTCCTCCGGCACGGTCAGGTCGGAGATGGCCTTGGCTACGATTGGCGGATCATCGACCTCGGTCACGGCCACAGTGAAAACGGTGTCGACGGTTTGGGCGCGGGAATGGGCGGTAACGGTGATCGTCGTCGAACCAAAGCGATTGGGTTGATAGCCAAGGGTTAGCAAGTTGCCGTTTACCGTGGCGGTGACTAGGGAGGAATCGCCGGAAACCGCGCTTTTGGTAATGGCGGCGTTATCGTCGTCGGGATCGTCAAAGACGTTTCCGAGGTCAATTGTCAGGTCCGGATCACCTTCCTTCGCGTTGACGTTTGCAATTGGGTTTATCGTTACAGGTGGTTCGTTGGGCAACAGGGCCGTGACTGTGAAGATATCCTTTATCGTTTGTCCCTTGGATACGGCCGTTACCGTGACTGTGGTAGAATCGTTGGCATCAACTTGATAGTCGAGGATGAGTAGGTTTCCAATGACCTCAGTGGTTGCAATGGAGGAGTCGTTGGATGCTGCCGTCTTGACGATAGAGGCGTTGTCGTCGTCAACGTCGCTGAAAACGTTCGTGAGGTCGAGCAAACCGTCCGTTGCGGTGCTCATGGCGACGATGTCCGGGATTGGATTGCTGATGACGGGAGGATCATCCACCGCCGAAACCGTGACTGCAACTACGTCGTCCACAGTCTTGCCATTTGACGTGGCGGTAATGGTGACCACGGCTGTGCCGAATGCGTTCGGCAGGTAGGTCAACGTCAATTCATTGCCTGCAACCTTTGCGGTTACTTATGATGGGTCGCTGGATCCTGCGGTCTTGTCGATGCAGGCGTTGTCGTCGTCTACGTCATTGAACACGCTTGAAAGTCCCAGGAGGGTCTCCGGGGCATCCTCGCTTACCGAAACGTCCGGTAGCTCATTAACGACTACGGGCAAGTCGTCCACAGGGGAAACTTCTACGGCCACTATGCCGTTCACGGTTTTTCCGTTGGAAGTGGCGGTGATGGTGACGAAGGCCGAGCCGGACTGTTCAGGCTGATAATCCAGAGTGAGCACGTCTCCGTTCACTGTAGCAGTCACAATGGATTCGTCGCTCGAGACGGCTGTCTTCGTAATCGAGGCATTGTCGTCGTCCACGTCGGCAAAAACGTTTGTAAGGGCAATGATCTGGTCAGGGGCATCCTCGTTTGCGGAGACGACCGGGACGGCGTTGGCTATTACCGGAAAGTCGTCGACCGGGTTGATTGTCACGGTGAAGTTGTCGTCGGCCATGCTTCCGTTGGAAGTCGCGGTTATTCTTACAACGGTAGTGCCGAAGCGGTCAGGTTGATAGTCCAAGGTCAGCAAATCCCCCTCTATCTTCGCCGTAACCAGAGTCTCGTCTGCCGACGTGGCGACTTTGGATATCGAGGCGTTGTCGTCATCCAGGTCATCGAAGACGTTGGTTAGGCTGAGGATGGTATCCTGCGCGTCTTCCGATACCGTGACGTCTTCCATGGGATTGACGAGAACCGGAGGATCGTCGACGGGGTTCACCGTCACGGTTGTCTGTTCTTCAACAGTCTTTCCGCCGGAAGTGGCCGTAACCGTGACGACGGCGGTTCCGAAACGGTTGGGTTGGTAGTCTATCCTTAACTCCTCTCCGTTCACGACGGCAGTCATCAAGGTGTCGTCGCTTGACTTGGCGACTTTCGTTATGGAGGCGTTGTCGTCGTCGACGTCGTTGAACGTATAGTTCAAGTCCAGCACCGTATCCGCAGCGTCTTCAGCAACCGAAAAGTCAACAATTTCGCCGGCGACGGTTGGCGGATCGTCCACCGGGTTTATCGTGATCGTCACGTTGTCGTCCACGGTCATTCCGTTGGATGTCGCAGTAACGACGACGAAAGCGATCCCGTGGCGGTCTGGTTGAAAGTTCAGGGTCAACGTGTTGCCCGTTACCGCTGCAGTCACTAGCGAGTCATTGCTTGAAACCGCTGTTTTGGCAATGGAAGCGTTGAGATCGTCGACGGCGTTGAATACGTTCGTCAGATCAACAATCAAGTCGGGATCGTCCTCGCTTGCATTAATGTCGGCAATGGCATTGGCGATCGTCGGAGGATCATTGACCGAGGAAACTAATATGGTCATGTTGTCGTCAATCGTCTTTCCGTTGGAAGTGGCGGTTACGGTGACGATTGCCGAGCCATATGCATTGGCTTGGAAATTAAGGTTGAGCAAGTCGCCGGATACTGTGGCTGTTACCAGTGCAGGGTCGCTTGATAGGGCAGTTTTGGCGATGGAGGCGTTGTCGTCGTCAATATCGTTGAAGACTGAGGACAAGGAGACGGTGGCTTGCGGAGAATCTTCGGTTGCGTTAAGATCGGCGAGAGCGTTTGCAACAATCGGCGGATCATCCACTCCGGCTACGTTCACGGAAAAGACGTCGTTGGCGATCATACCGTTGGAAGTGCCGGTCACCGTGATTAGGGCAGAACCATAGGCGTCAGTTTGAAAGTCGAGGGTTAATAAGTCTCCGTTCACGGTTACCATTACAAGCTGCTCGTCATTGGAAACGGCTGTTTTGGTGATCAAGGAGTTGTTGTCGTCCACGTCGTCGAAAACACCGGACAAGTTCACCGTCGCGTCAGGGTCGTCCTCGGTCGCGTTGACGTCGGGAATCGGGTTCGCCACCGTCGGCGGCACATTGGTGAAGACGTCTACCACGATCAAGATTTGAGAGGCTTCGGGCGCCGCGTTGTAAATGGAATTACCCGTTTGTTTAGCCGTGATCTTTGTGGTTCCGCCTTTGATCAAGCTTGCCACATTTCCTGAGATTGATGCCACTGCCGGATCTTCGCTGACGAAATTGATGCCGAGGCCGGAACTGGCGGTTGCGTTCAACGTATAGGTTCCCGCGCTGAGCAATTGCGATGGGATGCTGTTGAAGGTGATCACTTGATCTACTTTGCTGACCATTAGGTCCTGCTCCACGAATGGCGCGGGATTGAAGCTTTCGTTGCCGTCCTGGGAGGCGCGAATGGTGGTCACGCCTTGAGCGACTATGCTGACGCTTGAACCTTCGACGGTGGCGACTGCAGGATTTGAACTGACGTAACTGACCGCAAGTCCAGAACTTGCGGTGGCGTTGAGTTCGAATGAGGAATCCAACGAGGTCTTGCTTGGCAGTGTCCCAAAGGTAATCGCTTGATTGGAT
>CAZWTI010000309.1:0-4097 GCA_964637065.1 uncultured Puniceicoccaceae bacterium | reverse complement strand
CGCTGCAGGATGCCGCTCGGTGCCGATCAGAATCGGATTGGCTGATAGGCATTAACGGCACGCGAGCTGTGACGCTGAAGAAAAGCAGGGGCAAAAGCAGGCAGATGACCACAGTCGGTCGTGTTCAAACGCCCACCCTATCTTTGGTCGTTTCTCGAGAACATGTCATCCGCAACTTCAAGGCTAGGAAATATCACAGGATCACTGCCAAGTTCGGCATCAGCGAAGGGGAATACGAAGGGCTGTACCAACGCCCCTCCTACAAGAAGGATGAAGAAAACGAACACGACCGCATAGACCGCATCTGGAACGAGGAAGAGGCCGAGGCGTTGCATCAGGCTCTTGCGAACTGTAAAGAGGCAGAGGTTTCGGAAAGCAAGCGGCGCTCACCCCAGCAAGCAGGTCGACTTTTCGATCTGACTACACTCCAACGCGAAGCCAATCGCCAGTTTCGTTTCTCCGCCAGCCGCACCTTGAAACTCGCCCAATCCCTGTACGAACGTCACAAGGCGATCACATATCCGAGAACCGACTCTAAGGCCCTGCCGGAAGATTACACGAACACCTGCATGGAAAACCTTCAAAAACTTGGCGGCAGCATCAAGCCCTTCTCGCAGGAAGTATTGAACAACGATTGGGTGGATGGAAAAAATCGTCGAATCTTCAACGACAAGCAAATCAGCGATCACTTCGCCATAATCCCCACCGACCAGTTCCCGTCCAACTTGAACGACAATGAGCAAAGAATCTACGAGATGATCACCAAGCGGTTCGTGGCCGTCTTTTACCCTCCCGCGCAAAGGGACGTGACAACTAGAAAAAGCATGGTCGGCGAACATTCCTTCAAGACCGAAGGCCGCGTCCTCGTGGAACCTTCCTGGTTGGCGATATACGGCAGGGACAAGAAGGGGGGAGACGCCTTGCCCGCCCTCACCGAGTCAGACCAAGGTCGCGCATCGGTGAACGAAATGAATCTTGTCGCGGAAGAAACAAAACCTCCTGCACAATACACGGAAGCCACGTTGCTGGCAGCCATGGAGAATGCGGGCAAGCTTGTCGAAGACGAGGAATTGGCTGACGCGATGAAGGAATAAGGCTTGGGAACGCCCGCCACCAGGGCAGCGACCATCGAACACCTAATTAATGAAAATTACCTTAATCGCGAGAAAGGAAAGCTCTCTCCAACTCACAAAGGCGAGGAGCTCTGCGAATTCCTGAAGACGGTCGGGGCGGACATTCTCACCAGTCCTGGAATGACCGGCGAATGGGAATACAAACTGCGGCAAATCGAGAATGGAGAATTAAGTCGCGATCAATTCATGAGAGGCATTCTCGAGCTTACCAAGTCAGTGGTTCAGCGAACGGTTGGCTTCAAGGAAACCGATGCCGACCTTCGTGAAACGGGCCTCACATCACCAATCGACGGCTCTCCTCTTTTTGAGGGCTTGGCCTACTACCAGACCAAGGCCGGCGACTTTCGAATCGGCAAGTCATTCGCCGGACGTCGACTCGAAACTGGTGAGGCGGAAACCCTGATCAAGGAGGGACGAGTAGGTCCGCTGGACGGTTTCACGTCAAAGGCCGGGCGCGCTTTCTCCGCCATGCTCAAGCTTGAGGAGGACAACAAGGTGACCTTCGTGTTCAACGAAACTCCCGGTTCCGCCAACGCGGACGATCCAACCACCATCGTAGACGCCCCCGTGATAGGGAAATGCCCCATCTGCCAAAACGAAGTAAGAGAGACGGAGAATTCCATCGTTTGCGTCAAGAACCCCATCGTATCAAAGGGGAAATGCAAGTTCCGCATCACAAAGACGTTGCTCGACAAGGAAATCCCTTCCGAGGAACTGAGGCAACTCCTTGTCGAGGGCAGGACGAGCCTCATCAAGGGGTTCAAGTCCCGCAAGACCAGACGTCTCTTCGATGCCACTCTCTTCCTCAAGGAAGACGGCGGAATAGGGTTCGAGTTCCCGTCCAACAATAAACGCCGTTCAGCCTGATCGAGGTTTCTCCCTATGGGGGAGTTGGAAAAACTCAAGCATGTCACCCCTATACACTTATCGCGTGATTGCTCCGGACGGTTCCGGCGAAATCTTCGAGGTGGAACAGGCAACGAACGCACCACCCATCAATGAGCACCCCCTGACGGGTCAAACGGTCGAACGCGTCTACGACGAAGCTCCCACACTGAGTCTAAGGCATAGTGAAAACCGCGACAGTCAAATTCTGTCCCCCGACAACCTCACCAAGCATGGATTCTCTCGCTACGAGCGTGATCCGACAACGGGTTCCTACCACAAGGCATCCGGTAAATCCGGCCCGAAAGAAATACGAGGCGAGGATTAACTAACGCTTCCCTTGTTTGCCGTTTTTAATAAATAGAAAGGCAATGGAAGTCCTGAGGAAACCAAAGTGGCTTCGGGCCAAGCTTCCTACGGGCCCCGGCTACGGAACCGTCAACGAAATAGTCGCGCGCAACCGGCTCCACACCGTTTGCCAATCCGCACAATGCCCAAATATGGGAGAGTGCTGGTCTCGAGGCACCGCAACCTTGATGATTCTCGGCAACGTCTGCACGAGATCATGCACCTTCTGCGCAGTTGAATCCGGGAGTCCACCCGAACTGGACCTCGCCGAACCGCCTCGAGTCGCCGAGGCAATAGCCAAGATGGGCCTTCGCCACTGCGTCCTGACTTCGGTGGCGAGGGACGATCTCCCCGACGGTGGAGCAGCAGTCTGGGCCGCCACCATCAGAGCAGTCCGCCGCCGCAACCCGGACACGGCCATCGAGGTTCTCGTCCCTGACTTCAAAGGCGAGACGAAACACTTGGACACGGTGCTCGAAGCAAATCCCGACATATTCAACCACAACCTCGAGACCGTCGAGCGACTGCAACGCCCCGTAAGAAAGTCCGCTACCTACCGCCGCAGCCTCGCCGTCCTGCGCCACGCCAAGAACCGCGACTTCGTGACGAAGTCCGGCATCATGCTGGGCCTCGGCGAGAAACAACCCGAAATCCGTCAAGTAATCAAGGACCTTGCGACGGAGAAGCTCGACATTCTAACCATCGGGCAATACTTGCAGCCCTCGCCCGAACACGCTCCCATTGCCCGCTGGGCCACTCCCGAGGAATTCGACGGTTGGAAGAAAATCGCGCTCGATCTGGGAATCGGCGTTGTTGAATCAGGCCCGCTCGTTCGATCCTCATACCATGCCGAGGAACAATCCGAACATTTCGGAAGAGTCGCCAAACCATCAATAACCTCCTGAATAAAGACCAAGTTTTCGAGTGAGGAATCTAGTGATCACGCGTTTTTCCCAACTTCCGCTCCTTGCGTGCGCCTCCTTCGCAGCTCTTCTTGCAAAACCCCCGATCCCGACGCCGCCGGATGATTCCGTCGTCGGAGCCATAGAGCCATACCTCTTCAAGAAAATCCTGAACAGTAAAAATCCGGAAGATTCGATAGCAAACCACTGGAACGAAAAAGAGTTGAGAGCCATCGTGGAAAAAAACGACGTCAAACTCTTTGGCGGGCCGATTTTGGGGCGAGTCACGTCGACTTCCGCAACGTTCTGGCTAAGGGCTACTAGACCAAGCAGGATTGAAGCGGTTGTTTCGGCAATTGAAGCTTCAAACAGGCAAGCCTCTACCGCAGTCGCCTCGGCAACAGCTTCCGAGAAGGACGACCTGACCGTTCGAATCACGGTAAAAAATCTAAAGCCCTTCACGGATTACAACGCAATCTTCACCAATGACGAGTGCGACGTGCTCGCTCGTGCAAGTCATCCCTTCCGAACTTCTCCCTAGAAGGGACATAAAGCCCGCTTCTCGGTTGGGTTCGGTGGAGGAGCCAGGTACAACCCTCCCTAGGAACGCATTTGGAAGACCATAGCAGGACGCAAACCTCACGCCTTCCTCTTCCTTGGCGACAACCTCTATCAGGACAAACCCACCCACCGAAACCTGCAGCGCGTGTATTACTACCGACGCCAAATGCGGCCGGAGTTCGTTCAACTCACCTCCGCGACCGCTTGCTACGCCATCTGGGACGACCACGACTTCGGGGACGACGACGTCTCCGGCGGTCTCGACCCC
>CAZWTI010000308.1:0-3200 GCA_964637065.1 uncultured Puniceicoccaceae bacterium | reverse complement strand
AGCACTACCTCGGCTACTTCATCCGGCGTGCCGAAACGATTCATGGGAATCTGCTTCAGCATGTCGCCGCGTACATTTTGGGGAATGGTTGCTGCCATGGCAGTTTCAGCCATGCCCGGGGCTACAGCGTTTGTCCTGATGTTGCGGCGGGCGCATTCCCGTGAGAGTACGCGCATCATAGCCATTGCCCCAGCTTTGGCGGCAGCGTAATTAGCCTGCCCAAAAAAACCGCCGATGCCGGCGATGCTACCAAGACTCACAATAGCACCACCGTCATGCATGATCTCAAGGCCGTACTTGCTGACATAGAAAACACCGTCAAGGTTGACATCCATTACAGTACGCCACTCCTCTTGAGACATCTTCGAGATCGTTCGGTCGCGAATGATGCCGGCGTTGTTAACAAGAATGTCGATGCCGCCCCAATCGTTCCTTAAGCCCTCCATCATCGCCTGAACGGAATCGGCATCGCTTACGTCGCAGGCAATGGTATGGGCACTGGCTTTTCGCATAGAGTTTAATTCGGAAGCGATGTTCTCTGCATCGTCTGCGGTTTGTTCAAGGCCAGGATGATTCAGCCCAACCCTGCAACCAGCTTCATGCAGCTTTCTAACCGTGGCTGCTCCGAGACCTTGAGAAGCTCCCGTAACGAGTGCGGTCTTGCCCGAAAGATCAATGTTAACGCTCATGAAGTGGTCATTGTTAGCTCTTTAATTACTGTTTTTGAAATATCAACACCTCGACCCACTTAATTTTGCGACAACCAGAAAACCCCGACTCAAAACCTTTCTTTTTCCAGAAGAAACTACTTCATCTCGTAATCCTAGGTTCCCTGGCTAAGTGGTCAAGCCCCGCGGCGTGATAGATCAAGCCAATTCCTGCAGAGATAAAACAGGTTTCTACGTTATTGAAGTTTTAAATTGTTCTTCGAGGAAAATTCCCGTGGAAAAATTGATGCTTCCTCATGATGCGCCAAGGTCGAACCTTGCTTGTTTTAGCATCTGATTTGAACTGTCTTTGCTAAGTTCCGAAGCTTGTTTGCCTTAAAAACTGGCGATCTGCTTCTTGATCCGTTCTATTTCTCGCCCATATTTGGGGTTGGGCTTTCCGCGGACAAAATAATAGGGGTCGTTATACAAATCTTCGTACTCGGTGAGTTCTTCTTGCAAAAGTTGCTTCTTTTGCTCGAGAGCGGGATTTTTTGCTACATCTCTTTCCGTCGGGGATGGCTCAGGTTGTTCCAATAGTGCTTGAAGCTGTTCCTGCGCGGTTTCCTTGGTGATCTCCAAGACCCACTCATTAGTCCACCGGTTCCATTTGGAGAGGTCTAGCAATTCGGGTCTTTCTGTCTGAGTACGGAATGAATAAGCGAACATTTCCAAAGCTTGTTCTTTCGAGGTTGCCATGAAATATTTCTCCACAGGAGTTATGTCGGCATCTGTTCGAAACTGAATGCGGTATTGGGTCTGTTCCGGTTCCGAAGGGCTCTTTCTTTTCATGAGTAATCTATAAGCTGCAGTAATTGCTGGCTTCTGGGTGAATAATCCGCTGGGTATTCCCAATACAATGAGAAAGCTGCCCTTTCCGAAAACTATCTACTAATCTAATGAATAAAATAATAAAACATAATCATAGTTCAGGCAATGTTTCCCGAAGTTTTTATTTCACTGGCGACGAAAGGATAGTCGGATAACCCGTTAAATGGTACTTAGTCTTTAAACGGTAAGAATTGAGTAGCATGGATAGGATGACATAGCCGTCGGTGCACAACTCCCCTGAAGACAGTCTTATGAGGTGGCAGTCAGGGCGAACGAGTACGACCGACTTTCCCATTTTCTTCGTCTGAATCTTGGTGATGACTACCGCGCTCGATCCACCGTATACCACAAGGTCATGAATGGGAGTTGACTTCGCTCGGACGGTATAAGTCGTGATTACATAGGCTAGTATAGCGAAAAGGAGGGAGGTGCTTTTTATTACTCGGAAGAAAGGAAATGGTGAGGATGAGTAC
Organism: uncultured Puniceicoccaceae bacterium; assembly: GCA_964637065.1. GTDB lineage: Bacteria > Verrucomicrobiota > Verrucomicrobiia > Opitutales > Seribacteraceae. The sequence goes on along the minus strand of CAZWTI010000308.1, from coordinate 1,189 downwards.
AAAAAGTGTGAAAGTATTACTTTGTAACGGGTTTTACATTCTCCTCCCACGCGTCCAACAATTTTTTCATGCGTGCGACCTGTTTTGGTTTCGACTTGCTCAGGTCTTTATTTTCTCCTGTGTCCTTAGATAAGTCGTACAACCATTCTTCTGTTCTATCGTCCATTTTACGGATGTATTTGAGGTCTCCGTCTCGTAACGCCCACCAAGTACGCTTCCCTCGTTTTCCGCGCCAGTAAAGGGTGCGTTTGAAGTCTGGCTTTTGTTTGACCAGATGGTCGATGAGATCGCAACCGTCTAGTCGATGGGCTTCTGGCTTTGCTCCCGTCAAATTTAATATAGAGTGGGTCAGGTCGAAAGTGGCGCAGACTTGGTTGCTGATTGTGCCCGGCTGAATGTGGCCTGGCCAGCGAATGATGAGTGGTACCCGTATGCCACCTTCCAATGTGCTGCTCTTGGCTCCCCTGAGAGGCCCCATGTTGGCGGCCTTGGCAAAGCCGCCGTTGTCCGAAACGAAGATCACGATGGTGTTCTTGGTGAGGTTCTTCTCCTTGAGTGTCGTCAACAAGCGTCCGACTTCTCGATCGAGGTCTTCCAGCATCGCGACGTAGGTCTTGGCATCGGCCTCGGTCCAGTTCTTTTCGTTGACCAACTTCTTTGCGTCGCCAGGCCCCTGAAAAGGAAAGTGAGGACATTCGTGCGAGACATAGAGGAAGAAAGGCTTTTCCTTGCAGCGCTCGATGAAGTCGATCGACGAGTCCGTGATCAGGTGGGTCATGTAGCCTTTCCGATAAACCGGTAGGCGTCCCTGAAACAAGACGTGCAGGTCGCTCAACTCGCGGTGGTTGAAGTAATGGACATTGCCACCCATATATCCGAAGAACTCGTCCCACCCATGTTCGATCGGATTGAATTGCGGCTCGTAACCTAGGTGCCACTTCCCGAACACACCACAGGTATATCCATCCTTCTTTAGAGCCGAAGGCAGCACGGACTGCTTAGCCGATAGACCGAGTTGGCGAGCTTCTGCGAGGCGGATGGCGTCATCGTAGCGTCCCACGTTGCCCGTCCCGATGGCGCATTCCAGTCCGCCGGCTCGCTGTTGGTAGCGACCAGTCAGGAGAGCCGTCCGGGTGGGACTGCACTCAGGGCCGTTGGCGTAGTGCTGGGTGAATCGCACTCCCTCAAG